>JAISRJ010000244.1 GCA_031273705.1 Clostridiales bacterium | reverse complement strand
TTGTAACTGATACGGAATCTTTTGTGGATTATCGCTTTAAACCGCAGCTTAAAACCGTGGGTCCCAAGTATGGCAAGCTGCTTCCAAAGATTCAAAAGGCTTTGCTCTCGGCGGATGGTTCTAAATTGATGGAAGAATTAAAATCGTCCGGAAGTGTTAGTATTCCTATTGACGATAGATTGATCGAACTTGCGGAAACGGATTTATTGATCGAAACTTTGCGTAAAGAAGGGTATCAGGCGGTTTCGGAACGAGACATAACCGTAGCGTTGGATACAAACCTTACTCAAACGCTGATAGAGGAAGGCTTTGCCAGGGAGATTGTAAGCAAGGTTCAAACGATGCGCAAAGAGGCGGGCTTTAAGGTTACGGATCGCATCGCTTTGTGTTATAAGGGCGGGTCTAAAATCTCAAATGTCTTTCTAAAGTACAAGGACAGCATTGCCGACGACGTGCTGGCGAATGAAATAACCGAACAATCAGGAAATAACGTCGCCTATGTCTTAGATAAGGAATGGGATATAAACGGAGAACCGGCGACTATGTGGGTTCGGAAGATTTAATATACTCACGAGCGTATTGCCCGGCGCGCGTCAGGGTATCCTTGACGCGCGCCGGGCCTGTCACAATCTTTTGAAGGGGAGGGGTTTTAATGTCTGAAAGTAAATCCAATAAAGTGAATGTTCTATTATTAACTCAATTTGCTGTGTTGCTGGCTATCGAAATTATATTTTGTTTTACCCCGCTGGGTTCTTTGCCTATCGGACCGATAGTAGCGACATTAGCCGGTGTGCCTGTAGTAATGTGCGCGGTATTGCTCGGAACAAAAGCGGGTGCTTTGCTAGGTCTTATGGCTGGAATTTTCAGTCTATTTATCTGGACTTTTATGCCGCCGCAGCCGCCGTTAGCGTTTTTGTATTCTCCGTTTTATTCTCTGGGAGAGATAAACGGCAATTTCTGGAGCCTTGTTATCAGTATATTTCCTCGCGTAATGATTGGCGTGACAGCGGGATTCTTTTTTAATCTATTGAACAAGATAAACCTGCCCACAAAAAAAATTCGATTCGCTTCATATATAATCTCCGGAGCTTTGGGCAGTCTGGCAAATACATTTTTCACTTTAGGGTTAATATACTTTGTATTCGCGGAGGATTTTGTACGCGTAACGGGCGGCGATATAACCCATGCAAAAACAATTGTACTGGGTGTAATCGGCGGTCTGGTACTTAGCAACGGCGTACCCGAAGCAATAATATGCGCAGTCGCGGCACTATTCATTTGCCAGCCTTTGCGTCTAATCTTAAAAAAGGACGCCGCCAACCGAACCACGTAAAAACGCGACAATTATTGTCGCGTTAAGAACCGCCCCGGCGGCTGTTGTGATTCTGCCGCCTCTGGGCGGGTATACCTTAGTCCAGATAATCCTTCAACTTTTTGCTTCTGCTGGGATGCCTTAACTTTCGCAGCGCCTTGGCCTCAATCTGCCTTATCCGTTCTCTTGTCACATTAAATTCCTTGCCGACTTCTTCCAGGGTGCGCGCTCGCCCGTCGTCCAGACCAAAACGCAATCTCAGCACTTTTTCTTCTCTGTCTGTCAAAGTATCCAAAACATCTATCAACTGTTCTTTCAACAATGTAAACGCCGCTGCCTCCGCCGGTGCCTGAATATCATCATCCGGGATAAAATCGCCCAAATGACTGTCTTCTTCCTCACCAATCGGAGTTTCCAGAGAAACCGGCTCCTGAGCGATTTTTAAAATTTCGCGCACCTTCTCAACCGGCATCTGCATCTCTTTGGCCAATTCGTCCGGCGACGGGTCGCGCCCCAACTCTTGTAGCAACTGTCTGGATACTCGTATCAGCTTATTTATTGTCTCTACCATATGAACGGGAATCCTGATAGTTCTTGCCTGATCCGCTATTGCGCGGGTTATAGCCTGGCGGATCCACCATGTGGCGTATGTGCTGAATTTATACCCTTTTCGATAATCGAATTTTTCCACCGCTTTAATCAAACCCAGGTTACCTTCTTGGATCAAATCCAAAAAGAGCATTCCCCTGCCTACATATCGCTTAGCAATGCTTACCACAAGCCGCAAATTGGCTTCCGCCAAACGGCGCTTCGCATCCTCGCTTCCCTTCTCCATACGCTTCGCAAGATCAATCTCCTCATCCGCGGACAGCAAAGGCACTTTTCCGATCTCTTTCAAATACATACGCACGTGATCATCTATATTTATGGAACCTTCGACTACCGAAAGATCGATCTCCTTTTCGGGATCTTCCTCCAGCTCAATAACCCCCAGAATATCGATGTTTTGACTCTCTAAGAATTCATACATTTTTTCCATTTGATCAGGATCCAGGTCAACATCACCCAAAAAATCCATGATCTCTTTATATTCAAGAACTGATTTTTTCTTTTTACCAATAGCTACCAGTTCTTTCAGTCGGTTCATCAATAGGGTATCATCTATGGATTTCAATTTTTATCTTTCCTTTCTATGCTGCCCGATACAGAATTAGACAACTTGCACATTCGGGCCGCATTCGCAGATAACCCTTATTTCTAGTATTTCACGCTGATTACTATTTTAACCATCTCAAATTGATATATACAATTTCTTAATATTTTCTCTTATTCCTTTCAACTCATTCATACGTTTAAAGTCGGCTGTATGAAATTCCGTGTCAATAAACGAATTTTTTATCACTTTTAGCATATCATTAATTGCTTTTTCCCGCAAAGTTGCATCATGGTATTCAACAGTTTGATCAAATATGGACGAAATTAACTTGTGATCACTCAATTCCTCGAAATCATTTATAAGAGAGGCGGAGGAAAATTCGAGTCCATTTTTTCTATAGTCGAATATCATAGTAAGCAGCTTAACATATACATCCTCAACCAGTTCCTCTGGTTTAAGCACCCGAATAAGTTCATTACAAACGCGCTCATCTGTGGCGGCAAAATATATCAGCCCCTTTTTCGCGTCTGAAACGCCTTTTTGCGGCGTAGATTTTTCTCTGGCGGATCGGACGCGGTTGCCCGGGTGGTTGCCCGGGTGGTTACCCGGGCGGTTGCCCGGCGGACGATTGCCCGCCGGACGATTAATGATTTTATTTATCTCGGTATTAATGGCGTCGGCGGCTATTCCGGTCACGCCGGATAACTCCTTGGCATAGGCGTCTCTTTCGATCGCGCTGTCCGCCTTAGAGATAATTTTCGCTGATTCCGTGGTGAACCGCACTCGTTCTGAAATGTTTTCAAAATCGCCTTTATTAAAATGAAAAGTCTTTTTAAGCTGCGCCAGTTGAAATGTTATATGATCGGATGAAGTGTTCAGCAGTTGCTTGAAAGCGACGCCGCCAAATTTTTTTATGTACTCGTCGGGGTCCTTCGCGTCGGTCACCTGTAAGATATTAATATGTAGCCCGCAGGAAAGTAAAACAGGAATCGCTCTAAGCGCGGCCTTAGTGCCCGCTTCGTCGCTGTCAAACAGCACTGTCACATTATCTCGATATTTTTTTATCGCGCGGGCGTGATGCTGATTAAGCGCTGTGCCCAGAGCCGCTACCGTGTTTGTGAAGCCGGCTTGAAATAGGGTGATAACATCCATATAGCCTTCTACCAGGATCAAATCCCGGGCCTTTGATTGTTTGGCTAGTTGGATTCCGTACAGATTACGGCTTTTGTCAAAAACCTGTGTATCCGGCGAGTTAAGGTATTTGGGTCCGGCGTCGTTAAGCGCCCGCCCGCCAAAACCCACCACACGTTTTGAGACATCAAATATCGGAAACATCAGCCGCTCTGAAAATCTATCGTAAAATCCCCCATACTTATCTCGAATTACCAGTCCAGATATTTCCAGATTCTTTTCCGAATAGCCTTGTTCCCTTAAAAACTTAACCGTAGCCTTATGACCCGGCGCGTAACCCAACCCGAATTTTACGCGCGTTTCGGGGGATACCTCTCGTTTATTAAAGTACGCGAGCGCCGTGGAACCAGGCTCGGCTTGCAGACAATTATAGAAAAATCGAGCGGCTTTTTTATTCATTTCATAGATTATTTCACGCTGCCTGACAGTCTCGTCATTCACTCCTCTTTCGGGCAGTTTATAGTGGATACGCTCAGCTAAAAACTCAACGGCTTCCGGAAATTTTAGGTTTTCTATCTGCATTATAAACGACAGCACGCTGCCGCCCGCCCCACACCCATAGCATCTAAATGTTTGCTTGTCCGGCATGACATAGAAAGACGGGGTTTTCTCGTTGTGGAACGGGCATAGGCCACGATGATACGAGCCGGATTGCTTCAGCCGCACATAAGATGATACCACACTAACAATTTCATTACCGGACCGCACCTCTTCCGTAACGTCTCTTGGGTAAAACATTGTATCCCCCCGCCAGGGCGCGTTATCAAACGCACCCTTATTGGTCATTCCGCCGGGTTTCCATTTTCATCATACAAATATAGTTCTTTGCCGTTCAAACTATTCCTGTCAAGATTTTCCGCAAATTCGACAGGCACAGAGATTCTATCCGGCAATCCGTCGGAGATATATCTCTTTTCAGGAAACTCTTCAAAATTACGCAGCTGCCAGCCGAGATCAGTATCTTCGTTATCGGAAGCCCTCACACGAGGAACACCCAGCGGATCAAACCCAACCCGATTGACAGCGGAGGGCGTGCCGCTTTGTCCTTCACGCAATCCGAACAGATAGTGATATTCCTTACCGTCGTAAGTTCCGTCCAGTATATACGGGTAAAATTCTTCTTTGGGACGAATGCCATATGGATACGAAAAAGCGATAGGTATGTAGCCTGGCGCGTTGTTTTTGATCATTTGATCTATGAAGCCTATTTCATCTTGAATCGTTTTCGCGTCCATTTTATTCATTTGATTATGGTTTTGTGTATGGTTACCTATGTCATAACCGTGTTCTATAAGATACGTAAATCGCTCGGTCAATGTACCCTCCCCAAAAAAAGGTTCGGGTCCGTCACATATAAAAAAAGTTGCGGTATTACCAAAATCAGGGTGTTCGTCGCTAAATTTGGTCATAATATCAACAGCGCAGTCGGTAGTCGGTTCTAAACCGCCATCTGCCTTTTGCAGAGAAAAAGCCGTCGCTTTTCCATCGTCGAAAGTCAGCGCCAACGGAGAATAGCCAGCCTCTACAGTGATATTATTTGTAAACCAATCTTCCAGTGAAATCAGTCTGAACCCTCGATCGTAAAACGTTTGAAGATCATTTCTAAAATTGTCTTTGTTTCGTTGGTAATAGTCTTTGGAATCATCCCCTTCTATTAAGCCATGGTACATGATAATCATTATCTGCCCCAATTCGTAGGGCCTTTTTAGTTTATAATCCTCCGCCTTAATTAATTCAAGAGACGAAGGAGCGGCGGATGAAGTGACAGGAGAATTGACGGGTGAGGGAAGAGGGGTATCTTCCGTTTTTGCCGCGTCTCGCGCGGGGTTTGGGCTGTATTGTACTGTTATAGATCTCTCGCCCGCCCCGGCCGGAGTTTGCGGGGAGCAAGCGCAAAACAGCAAAATTGGAAGAATACAGAGTATAAAGTTAGCAAATCGCCCCAATAATAAACCTTTCCCCATAAAACCCCTCCTCAATCGTATAAAACTGAAACTGATAGAAATAAAATTCTCATCGCTATTTTTGACTTTGTTTAGTATACCACAAAAATTAAAAAAGCTGTAGAAAATTCCACAGCTTTTTTCTGGCATGAAAATTGCAAGTTTAATTGTCCTATTCCAATTACCCATATCCGAAGCTAAATTCATTCGGTAGCGGTGTCAAGGGTAGGAGGAAGATTTTACGGGGTGACTTGGCACATTAACGAGACAACTTCCACAGGTAAGCGGCGGTGAACACGGCAATTAGTATAAGAGTGGCAAAGTTCCAGGTACTGTAAATTTTGGCAAACTGGTATCGATTGATTCTCCGCCACTTATCCGAGGAAGTTGTACTGTTAA
>JAISRJ010000236.1 GCA_031273705.1 Clostridiales bacterium | reverse complement strand
CCGATGTTACCGTATATTCCAAAGCCTGCCCTTTATTCGTACCGCTGGCGGAAGAAGGATGGACACAAAACACCGTCACTCGTATGACCGCTGAGATTTATTTACAGGAATTGCTGGATAAAGAAATCGACAGCCTAATTTTGGGTTGCACACATTATCCTCTCTTGATTAACTGCATTCGTGACATCGTGGGTTCCGTGCGAATAATTAACGCGGCGGAATCCACAGCCAGAAAACTAAAGTCATTCTTGGGGTCCGGCAATTTACAAAACAGAGAACATAAATCTAAGGCTCATCAATTCTTTGTGAGTGATAATACCCACAAATTTCGCCGCATAAGCAATCTGATACTGCGTCACGCCTACGAAGCCAAACAAATAGAAATTGAAAACTATTAATTATATTATAAAATATAGGGAGGAAAGGCTGGGGAGATACCCGACGCTGGCGTCCGCTGGCGTTCGCTGGCGTTCGCTGGCGTTCGCTGGCGTCGGGCTGGGGCTCCCCCGGCCAAGTATATGAATATAATATGGAAAATTGGGCGTGAGGCAAAGCGCCGAATGTGTTTGTTAATTGTCGCGATGATTGCCACATTAATGCTAACTCTCGCGAACCTCACGGCCCCGCGATTACTAACGCAAATGACCGCCTTGGTTTCTAATGGCATGACCGAAGCCGATCTGCCGATAATTTATCGATTAGCCGGATTCCTGCTGTTAATTTACATATCTCGCGTTCTGTTTCGCTATCTTAGCAACTATATGGCGCATAAAGCAGCTTGGCGATTAGTTCAAGATCTGCGGCAGCGCGTTTACGACCACGTTCAAAGCTTTTCGATGGGATTTTTCCACAACCGGCAAACCGGTGATATTATGAGCCGCACAGTAAACGACACCGCCACTTTTGAACTGCTTTACGCGCATATCATCCCGGAAATGGTTACAAACGCCGTTACCATAATCGGTGTGGCGCTTATCCTTATTTCGATAAATCCCAAATTGGCGCTCCTAACCTGTATCCCTTTGCCATTGATTGTGGCTTCCGGCTGGGTATTTACCAAAAAAGTAAAACCTAAGTTTAGTCTTATGCAGTCCTCACTGGCGGATCTAAACTCGCGGCTGCATGACAATTTTAACGGAATCATGGAGATTCAGGCGTTTAACCAGCAAAAACGCGAATCCGGTCACGTTGAAAATCAACTGACAGCCGTGACTACAAACATGCTCTCCGCTCTCAACCTCTCCGCGATTTTTCATCCATCCGTCGAACTTTTGACGTCGCTCGGAACAGTTATAGTAGTGGGTTTTGGAGGCTATTTGGCTTTCATGCGGCAGATTAGCGTCTCGGATATTGTTGGCTTTTTGCTGTATCTGGCTCTATTCTATGCCCCCGTCGCGGGTGTCGCTGTGCTAATGGAAAATTTCTCGCAAGCATTGGCGGGCGCTGAACGGGTTATGGAAATTTTAGACACGCCCTTGGGTATTGTTGACGCTGCGGACGCCGTTTCACTGCCCTCTGTCAAAGGTGAAATAAAATTTGAAAACGTATCCTTCGGGTATGACGAAGCCCCTGTGCTGAATAATATCAGCTTTACTGCCGAACCGGGAAAAATGATTGCTTTAGTAGGACCGACGGGTGTCGGAAAATCAACGACAATTAAATTGGCGGCTAGATTTTATGAACCCACCGAGGGAACGGTTTACATAGATGGATATGATTTAAAAACAGTGAAATTAGAGAGCCTTAGATCTCAAATTTCTATGGTCTTGCAGGACACGTTTTTATTCACCGGAACAGTTGAGGAAAATATTGCGTATGCTAACCCAACGGCAAGCTTCGACGAAATTCTTGAAGCCGCAAAGGCAGCCCGCATTCATGACGATATAATGAAGATGGCCGAGAAGTATCAGACCAAGGTGGGAGAGCGCGGCGTTAAACTCTCCGGCGGACAGAAACAACGCATTGCAATAGCCCGCGCTATTTTACGCAAAAGCCCGATTTTGATATTGGATGAAGCAACCGCTTCGGTTGATACAGAAACCGAAACCCTTATACAGCAAGCCATTAGCGAATTAGCGGGCAGTCGGACGATTATCGCCATTGCCCATAGACTATCGACAATAAGAAAGGCGGATTTGATCCTTGTTTTGGAAGATGGAAAGATAATTGAGAGGGGCAGACATGAAGAGCTGATAAATTTTAACGGATCTTACCGTAAATTAAGCATGGTTCAGAACGCAAGTTAGGTTTAATATCCCCATAAAATGCTTAGATTGGTCAAATATGGTAGAACAAGCGAGCTAAAATTCCTTGACAAATTTCTATATTTACATTATTGTAATAACAAGAATATTGTTACTGTAATGATGCTGTTCATCGAATGCAATCGATATTTATGTATAGGACTGTCGATTAACAGACATGTTGGCATAGCTAAACAGATACAACTAAACGACGGTAACAATGATGACTAATCTTTGACATGCGGAGGATCTTCATGCGGAACTCACTTTTGAAACGAACATTAATATTAACGGTTACTACTATAATCGTTTCTTGCACTATCGCGTTTAGTTCTGATCAAAAACGCGCTGTACCCATTTACACAAGATTAATTATGAATGATCAACTTGTGACTGATCGCGCGTATTTAATCGATAATGCAGTATATTACAAACTGAGAACCCTAGTTTTGGCGGCTAATTTTGACTTGAAACTAGAAGATTCCTCCAACACCATATA
>JAISRJ010000215.1 GCA_031273705.1 Clostridiales bacterium | reverse complement strand
TTCCTCGGTGGGGGGAGTTACATCGCTTTCGGGAGGAGGACCGTTATCGGCGGGGGCTTCGGTCCCTTGCTCGCCGCATCCGCAATCCTTCACTTTTTCCTCTCCGCAACACTCGCCTTTAGCCGCCTTTTCTTCTAATCTGGCGAGTGTTTCATTCAAAGATTTCGCAATCTCATCCACAATCGCGGCGGTCTTTTCCACCACCAACTTAGACGCGTTACGCAGCTTAGGCTCAATTTCTTTATAGACCGACTCAAGCCGATCCCCTACATCCTTAGAAACTCCCTCAACATTCTGCGCTAATTTACTTACCTTCTCATGCAGGTTTTTAGATGTCTCTTCGTCCCAGAATTTGTCGGAATCCTCGCTGGACTTTAAAGCCTCTAATAAATTAGCGGCATCGTCCGCCGTGATTTTGCCGTTCTCCAGCAGCTCAAGAATTTTTAAGCGTTCTGCTTTCATTTTGGTACCTCCTAATATAATAGCCCCGCAGTGCTAAAACGCGGCGCTTAATTAATTTAATATACGGCTTATACAGACAAAAGTTTATTAGAACTTATTAATTCTTACCAGATACACAGACTTATGGCAGATCAACCAATTCCGGTTCTCCATCACCGTTTAACGGCTGCCTGTACAGTCCATACTCATTATATGTGTCAATATAATAAATGTCCGCCCCGGCTGTAATAATATAATCGTTATCAATTGAATTAAGCTGTCTTTTATCACCCGTGATAAGATTTATAGAGTGAAGATAATACTCTTCGTCGTCGATATAGTACATAATATCACCATTCAACTTAAAACAGTATGGCTCAATACTATAAGGAAAGGGAATCATTCCGCCATTTATGTCTCTCATACCAATTTCGGATGTATAATATTCCGCCTCATAATTTATATATAAAACAGCATCATCATATGGCTGAATATTCCTGCCAAACACAAAGCTGTCGTTACTTAAAGGCTGTCCTGTAGGATCTTCGCTTAGCAAATTAAGACTATACAGCTCGTCGCTTTCATCGCCATTAATATAAATCAGTTTTGTTCCTACTATATTAAGCTCATATCCGGCGTGATCGGTAATCTGTTCTATCTCATTATTGTCCAAATTTAGCCGGTATATAGCGTCCCAATCATCACAATTGGTAAAATATAAATAATTTTCATATTTCTGTAAAAACGCGGTCGGGGTTTCTATTATCTCATGAAAATTTTCACCATCATAGTAATAGGCGGCGTATCCCTGATAACCATCGCAAAAATATATTCCATTAGGGGCGGCTGTCATAAAAATTGGCATACAGTTATCCAGAATCAGCTCGACCAAACCATCTTGCTCCCTCACTAAACTAAAATATTCTGAAGCCGGATCATATCTCCGATAATAAACATATCCATCCGTCTCTAAAACTATCCCATCATATACTTGATTATCATCATTAGGGTTTGTATAGGTATATTCATAAACATTTGAATACGGAAGATTGTCTATACCATAATCGTCGTCTTTAAAATCGTCGTTAAACCATTCGTTAAAATCATCGCTTAAATAGCTGTCCTCGTTTTCGGTTGTGGATTGCGGAGGGGAACTTTCAGCCGCGATTTTAGACTCGAATGAAAAGCTTCTAGCCGATGTAATCACCAACGCGGAGAACGCCACAAGCATCCCGACAAGAGTAATACATCCCAACGAAGCGGCTGTAACGGTTTTAGCCCATGTGGGTATGCCTTTTTTGGGAGGTTGAGGATAAACATTAACAGGAGCCTGTGTCTGTTGTATCATCACGGTGGCATACTCCGCGCGGGTCAGGAAGCGCAATTCGGTTTGAAATAACGCGATAGAGCCGAAACTACGCTTACGGTTGATTACATCTTGTATCAACACAAAAATCTTTTCAGGGAAATAATCCGCCCTTGGGCCGTTTCCAAATGGAATACCTTCCACAAGAAAATACACCGCGTTTGCTAAATCGCTAATTGTTGACTGCAAATCAGCCGCGGGTGTAACCATAGTATTTAATTTTATAATTCCGCCATCGGTGATACATAAAGTATCCGGGGTGATTGAAAAATACAGGCCGCTCTGATAAGCGGTTTCCAAATCGGACATAAGCGGAGCCAGAGCCTCAACGGCCGCCGCAAAATTTAACCGAGTCCCGCCTCCGTAAATATAATCCCGTATAGAAATACCGTAAAAGCTGTCCCATAAGGCAAAAATGCCCTCTTGATCGCCCACATCCAGCAATTGCGGAATGTGGTTGAGGTTAAGGCTTTTAATAGCCCAAAGACTTCTAAAAAAATGCAGCCTCTCGTCTTCTGATATCTCGTCGTATGTCCGGTTTAATATTTCGTAAGTATAGAATTCCGTTAATCTTTTGCGTAAGCCTGATTCATCCAAGACATCGTATGTGTTGGAAAGCGCGTCGCCCGAGACTCTTTTTTCTACTTTATGGTTAAATTTTTTATTTAAGTTTTGATTTGAACCAAAATCGGACATAAAAAATCGCCTCTATCCAATATATATCTGTCCGAGGTTTTGTCGTCATAAAATAACGGTAAACCAACATTAATATATTATACTCGCAAGCGAGTATAACACAGCGACAAAATAAAATCCATAAGAAGAAAAAAACATTTACTTACGGCATTCGACTTTTTTTTGAATTGCTATAACGCGGCGAGTTTTACGGCGGCGCAAAAAATCTTCATAGCAAGCTCCAGTTCATTTAACTCTGGAAAGCTGGGGGCAATTCTTATATTCCGATCATGGGGATCATTGCCATAAGGATAAGTCGCGCCGGCTTCCGTAATTATAAGCCCAGCCCGGCGGCAAAGCTCTACAACTTTTTTCGCGCGGCCATCCACAGTATTTAAGCTGATAAAATATCCACCTTTGGGATTGCTCCATTCGGCCGTATTCAATCCGCCCAACCCGCTTGTGAGAGAATCCAGTACCAGATTAAATCTGGGTCTTAGGACAGCCGCCATTTTTTTCATATGCGCCTCAACCCCGCGCAAATCTCGAAAATATTTGGCATGGCGCAGTTGATTTAATTTATTGGGTCCGACAGTTTTTATACTGATATGACGCAAATAATTCCGCCGATTATTCTCCGAACAGCACATCGCGGCGACACCGGCGCCGGGATAGCTGATTTTTGAAAACGATGTAAACACTAACGGGGTATCGGGATTTGCGCATTCGTACATTATATTCGGAATCTTTGGGCGGTCCTCCGAAAAATTATGTACAACATACGCGTTATCCCAAAACAGCCTGAAATCAGCGGCCTTCGGCTTTAATCCCGCAAGCCCCCTAACCACGTCCGCGGAATAAACCTCGC
>JAISRJ010000209.1 GCA_031273705.1 Clostridiales bacterium | reverse complement strand
TAGATAATCCCGTCCCCTGCGGGACTAAGCTGAGAGCTTGCCATATATTGTCCGGAAGTTACGCCTGCGGCTCCACATCCGGTTATGCATCTCCCGTCCCCTGCGGGGACTATATAATCACCTGAAATACATTAGCATACGTCATTGCGAACCCACAGGGTGAAGCAATCCAGAGGTGCGCACTTCTGGATTGCTTCACCCAGCGGGTTCACAACAACGCCGACTATCTATCATTTTGTTTGTTAGGCAAATAGCCGATGGGACGGCGCGGTTTGCTTTCTGCTTCTTTTTGAGAGACCCACTCAGTCAATACCTGATAAATCTCAGAAAACTGTGCATCGGTGCTGATTTCCAATTGTTCAATCCGTTTCCGGAGTTCTTCGTAGCCGATAACCATTTGACGCATCAGGACAAATGCCCGCATGATGGCTATATTCATTTCTATGGCTCTCTTACTGTGAAGAATGGATGACAACATCGCTATTCCCTGCTCAGTAAAAACGAACATAGTAGTAGCCCCGGCGTTGTATCCAGGGGGTATCACATTCTGTGACACCCCTATATCAATCAGCAACTTAGCTTCATTTGTCGATAGTGAAAACATGAAATCTTCGGGAAAACGTTCGATATTTCGTTTAACGGCTTGTTTCAAAGCACGTGTTTCCACTTGGTACAATTCTGCCAAATGGAAATCAAGCATGACACGGCAAGCGCGAATTTCAAAAATCTTATTTTGAATGACTTGTAGTTCCATTATGACTCTTTTTTCGAGCTTCGCTTAACGGTATGTTTGACCGACAATACGGCAAGATTGAGTTCTACGCTTGTTTCCGTATCTGTTATTTCCAAGGTGGGAGTGATGATGTCGGCAATAATCTCGCCGCTACGCCGGAGCATATTTTTTTGTACTTCTTTATCCGTTTGCTGCCCGATTTCAGCTACCGTACGGGAGAGTTCCCTCACTTTGGCAAAGGTTTCAATGATGGCAAGTGTCGTTTCCGTTGCCACCGGCGATTTGAGTATCGTGGCAAGCATATACAATCCCCTCTCTGTAAGGCCTTTGGCATTATATTTCGCATATTTGCCTCGTCCGGCATTCTCTAAGGTCGAAAATTTCGACCTTAGAGAGCGCATTTCATCATCCGTTAAAGTGATAATATATCCGTCGGGAAACTTGTCCGGATTGTTTTTAACGGCTTCGTTGATACGCTTGGTTTCCACTCCGTACAATTCAGCCACATCACTGTCTAATATCACCTGTTGCCCTTGAACAGTGATAATCTTACTTTTAATCGTTTCTAATTCCATGTATAAGTTACTCTTTTATTTATTCAGCGTAGGGCAGTAAAACTCCCTTTATTATATAACAAGTATCCCTCCTATATGTTCACAAGAATACCGGATTTTAATGTTTTTTAACCGCTCGAACAAGATGATACGGGCGAACACGCAGGTTCGCCCCTACGATCCCGCCGGATGGCGTATGGGCGGGTTCGTAAGGGCGGGTTTAAAACCCGCCCTACGGATCAATGGCCTGTAATAAAGACACTTCGTCGGCATCCCCGTCATTGCGAACCCACAGGGTGAAGCAATCCAGAGGGGGCGCAAAATTAGCGTGTTAATAACTATGCTGAGATTCCAAAAACAGTTAAATAATACACATTTTAATAGTAATGATAAGTTTAAGCTATCATATAGTAAGTGTTGCGAATTATTAAAACGGCCAAATTTGCTATTTTATATAAAGGATTGCGAGTGTTTCTGTAATTTGTTTGCATATTTTCACCAAATTCATGCTTATCTCAGTAGGGAATCATGCACGTGAGTCGAAAAAATCATGCAGCATGATTTGGAAAAACACAAGCAATATTTCCCGCCAAGATGCTGATAAATCTTTAATAAGATTGAAGGATAATTTAATTTTCGTCAAAATAACATTAGTTATGAGTTTGCGTTTACGAGTAATGAGTAAAAAGCCTCCTTCGGCGCAAATATCAATTTGCTAAAAACAGCATGTGATAACATCAAAATAACGTCAAAACATTCAATTTATAATTAATAATTGACAATTAACCATTACAGAAGCGCATTTTGCGTTTTTGCTTCCTCGTTTTTTCGGGCTTTTTTGAAGCTTTCGGAGCAATCACCATCAAAAAAAGGGATTTTTCGATGCCAAAATCTGACAAAATGATATTTCTGACAAAGTGCTATTCCGGGGTCGCCTAAAAAGAGATATTTTTTAAACACAAAGTTCACAAAGAATTTTCACGAAGTTCACAAAGGGAATAGTGTCAGTTTAAACAGCTTACAAACTAAAAATAAGCAAGAGGGTATAGAGGAAGACGTTGCGGGCCGTCCGCCCGAGTATCACATTGAGCGCACGCCCCTGCAATATGCCCAGTGCGGACCAGGAGTGCAGGTGTAGCCCGAAGAAAAAGACGAACAGCCAAAAAGCCCACGAAAGCCCTGTTTCCAGAAGCAGGGGGAGGGTGAAAAGGAGGGCGAGTATCCCGTTTGCCAAGTAAAGGCGACGGCCGAACGGACGACCGAACAAGACGATGGACGTCCGCTTGCCGGCCGCCTTATCCTGCTCATAGTCGCGATAGTTGTTTACAATCAGGATATTGACAGACAAAAGTCCAACAGCCAGCGAGAGCCAAAAATAAAGCAGGCTGAACGAAAACGCCTGCACATAATACGTAAAGCAGACCGGGATCACACCATAGAACAACAACACGCAAACGTCGCCCAAGCCATGATAAGCCAAAGGATAAGGCCCCGCCGAATAAGCCAGCACACACAGAGCTATAGCTATCCCGACAAGCAGCAACCACCAACCGGCTAAGTAAACCACCCCCAGCCCGCACAGACAGGCCAGCCCCAGCGTAAGAAAAGTAGCCCTTAGCATGGCCGGAGGCCTGATGCGCCCGGAGGCTACGGCCCGTTCGGGGCCAATACGCTCCTGCGTATCAGCCCCTTGCTTAAAGTCAAAATAGTCGTTGGCAAAATTGCTGGCTATCTGCGCCAGTAAAGCCACCAACAGACAAAGTACGGCTACCACGGGCCGAAACATCCCGTCGCAGTAAGCCAGCGCACAGCCCAGCAGCACCGGACTGACAGAGGCCGTAAGCGTCTTCGG
>JAISRJ010000183.1 GCA_031273705.1 Clostridiales bacterium | reverse complement strand
TCGGCAAGCAGTTTGATAAAATCGTTGAGCGAACGGGCAGCGTAGATGTCTACATAAAGTGTTGTAAAATCGGTCTGTTTGCTTAAAAAGTCAAAGAAATGTAGAATTAACCCCGTCTTTCCCATGCGACGCGGTGAAATCAGTGTAGTATCGACGCCATTCCGTACATTGCTATACAGTTCCAAAGTTTCTTTTTGTCGATCGCAAAACAAATCGGCTGATACGTAGCCTTTGATCAAAAATGGATTACTCTTTTTCATCTGTTTATCTTTGATTTTTTCTTCAAAGATACTCTTTTTCTGCTACACTATCTATTTTAGACTATCTATTTTGGATAGTCTAAAATAGATAGTGCTGTATTTTTCTATGTATAAGCTGATTGTGAGGTGATTTGTGTTAAAATACATCCTTCAAATCAATGCTTTCGCCCTCAAAGATGTGTATCGGCACTTTGCCTTCTTCATAGAGCGTCCCGTTGTCGTATGTTCCGTTGGCTTGCAAAAGGAATACCTGTATTGCTTCGGCAGGGAAAACCACCCAGTATTCGCGTACACCGGAGGCTTCGTAGAGGTTGAACTTTTCAGTCAGATCGTATCGCGCTGTGGCTGGCGACTGTATTTCTACTACCCAGTCGGGAGCGCCGAGGCATCCGCGTGTGTCTAATTTCTCAGGGTTGCATACGACACAGATATCGGGTTGCACGACGGTATTAATCTGCTCATTTTCGGTTTCACCGTTTTTCGGCAATCGTACATCGAAAGGTGCTGTGAAAATTTTGCATTTGCCTTTGTTTTGCTTAATCAAGTTACGCAGTTCCCAATACAGATTTCCACTTATTTCCTGATGTTGCCGTGCAGCGGCAGGCGACATCATTTTAATAAATCCACCCACCAATTCACGCCGCTTGTCGTCCCACCAGGTCAGATAATCGGCATACGTATATTGTTTATTGGTATCTAATGAAAGTCCCATCGCTCAAACTATTTTATTCTCCTTTTCAAAGATATAAATATTTTTCCATATACAAGCGGTTTATGCGTTAGTTGTTCTTTCGCTTCGTCAGAAAGGCCATACTTTCTTTGAATATTGTTGAACGGCTATACTTCATAATTAAAATATACAGAGCGGCTGTCACTACTATTTTCAGGCCGCAAAGCAAGTATAAGTTTTGAACGTTTAGAGTCACAAGCCATGCGACGAAAAAACATCCTCCGGTTATTAACAAGTAGGGCAAGACATCTCTCAACACCTGCCATAAGCGCAAGCCAATGAGTTTGTTGACAAAATAGTGCCATATCAATATGCCGACGAAACAGCATACGACATAAGCGCTTAGCATTGGGAATATGCCGAAGGGAAAGAGGATTGCGGCACAGAGTAATTGCAAACCGCAAATGGCCAAACTTCCGTATAGATAAATATTTGATTTCCCGAATGACATGAGTAGAAATATATAGAGCGTCCCAATATATGTAAAAGCTCCCCAAACGCATAATAACTGAAAGTACGGGACGCTCTTTAACCATTCTTTGCCGATAGTAATCAAGATAAATTCTTTCCCTATAAATGTCAGTCCCAGCATGGCCGGAAAAGAGATAAATGCGCCAAAACGAAGCATTTTCCGGAATATCATTAACAGCCGTTCTTTATCCTTATTGGCTTCAACAAACACAGGCTGTGCTACGCTATTTATCATCCCTCCAATTACGGATTGACCCAAGCCCATCCACTTGTTACCTTGCGAATAATAACCTACTTGTTTTTCATCATAAAACTTACCCAACAAAACGGAAAAAACATTGTTGTTTATTTGTATAAAAATATTCGTAAGAAACAGTTTAGAACTAAATCCGAGCATTCCTTTCAAGGGCTTGAAATCTATAATAAAAGTTGGTTTCCAAGGGGAATAATACCAGCGCAAGATAACTCCTATAAGCGTAAAAGACACCGTTTGCATAGCCAATCCCCAATAGGCAAACCCGCTCAAGGCCAGCGTTAATCCTATTAACCCCGAAACCGATACGGATGCTATATCTATTTTTGCCCGTTCCTTCACCATTAGTTTTTTAAACATAATCGCATAGTGGGCAGTCCCCATTCCTCCGATAAGAAAGCTGAGAAACAGCAATCTGGAGAGATTCGTTAATACCGGTTTTTCATAGAACCCGGCGATTAAAGGTGCGCAAAAAAACAAAAGGATATACAGGGCGACGCCAACAATCAAGCTAAACCAAAAAACCGCATTATAATCTTCATGTTTAATCTCTTTTTTATTCGTCAAAGCGAATGTAAAACCACTATCTAAAATAGTGCTGGCGATGGCTGTAAAGATGGCCAACATCCCTATCAATCCATAGTCGTCGGCCGAAAGAATACGGGCAATGGCTATACCAAACGCCGCACCAACCAATTGCTGAACCCCGCTACTTATTCCTCCCCAAAAAAGACCTTTAGCAGTTTTGGCTTTAAGTGTCTGTTCAGGCATTAGTTCGCAAAGTTGGGGTTATTTACTAAGCGTTCACATAAATGGGAGCCGATGAATCCAGCGCCTCCGGTGACAAGTATTTGTTTCATTGAAGTCTGTATAAACGGTAATGCAAAACCTCGTCACTCCCATTAGGGGGCAACAAAAGGTTGACAAAAATACATGATTAAAACGACTTTTCCATCATAGATATGTAAAAAAACCTGATAAGCCAAGCGGTATATTAATGGTTAATTGTGAATTATTCATTGTAAATTATTCATTATGAATATGTCGGGGGGGGTGAGATCTTCTTTCTTTTCGGTTTCTCTATGGGTTGTTGGCTGCTGATTATAAGCGTTTTATATGTATAGAGCTTCAATTCATAATTTTTCCGCCAATATACTAAATACGGTTAATTCGCTACTCTTTTGATTTTAAAAACAATTTTTTTGATGCATAGTGTAAGTGTTACGAATCTTTAAATCGGCCAAGTTTGCTATTTTGTATAAAGGATAAAGAGGCTTTTGGTAAATCGTTCACCTATTTTCACCAAATTCATGCTTATCTTGTTGGCAAATCATGCACGTGACCCAAAAAAATCATGCTGCATGATTTGAAAAAATGCAAGCATTATTTTCCTACAAAACGCTGATGAATCTTTAATAAGATTGAAGGATAATTTAATTTTCGTCAAAATAACATTAGTTACGAGTAACAAGTTACAAGTTACGAGTAAAAAATGACCTTCGTGGAAAATATCAATTTGATTCTAATATCATATAATTTAATCAAATCGACAGTGAAACATTTAATTTATAATTAATAATTGACAATTAACCATTATGAAAACGCAGAATGCGTTTTCATAACCCCTGTTTTTCGGCGTTTTTGGCAGTTGCCGGACAGTTGGGCGTCAAAAAAACGAGTTTTCGGAGGGTAAAATTTGCCATTTTGCTACTTTTGACAGTTTGCCATTGGGGGGGGTATTGCTCAACGGGAGAAGCTGTGGCGTTTTAGCATTTTGGCTATTAAGAAGGTGACAACCAGCACTAAGATAATGAACGCGCCGGAAGGTACGTTGAGGTAGTAAGAAAGAAACAAACCGGCGACACAGGCCAAAAATCCGAGCGCCATACTGCCCCAAACGATCTTCCGAAAGTCGGAAGTGAACAGGTTTACGATAATCTGGGGGAGTGTCAGCATGCTCATCAACAGCATGATACCAACCAAACGGATGGACAAGACAATCGTTAGGGCGATGAAAAACATCATCATATACTCTATTCCCTTTACCGGCAGCCCTTGCGTATGCGCAAATTCCTTGTCGAAAGCCACATACACAATCTCCCTGAAAAACAGGATAAAAACAAGGCTCAGAGCCAGCGCAAGGAGGGCTATCCAAAGAATATCCAGACTCGAAATCGTCAGAATATTCCCAAACAGATAGGCCGATAAATTGGGCGTATAGCCGGGTGTAAGGAAAATAAAAATGACCCCCAGCGCCATCCCCAGCGACCATACGCCGGCTATGGCAGAGTCTTCGCGCACCTGTTGCGAGCGGCTCACCCATTCCACTCCAAAAGCCGAAAGAACGGAAAAGACCATCGCTGTCAGGATCGGGTTCAGACCTAAGTAGAACCCCAGCCCTAAGCCCCCGAAAGAGGCGTGGGTGATTCCTCCACTGATAAAAACTAAGCGGCGCGAGACAACATAGGTCCCCGCCATGCCACAGGCGATGGCTGTAAACAGACTACCCAGCAGGGCATTACGGAAAAAAGCGTATGTGAATAGTTCCCACATATAATCAAGCATGTATGCGTTGTTCTCTTATAATCAGAAAAGCCTCGTCTTGCAGCGATACGGGCAGGTTTATTTCGCGTAGTTGCAGGCTGTGCAACCACCCGCTCACCTCCGCCGGGCGCAAGGTGTAGAGCACTTCGCGAAACGCATCGACAGCCTCGTCGGTGTAAGTTCCCGCCTCTGTTCCGCGAAAACGGTCTAATTCCTCATCGTCGTAATATTCAATCTGCTGGCTTACAGCGGCAAGGAGGGCGTCGCGCTCACAGACTTCATGTTGCCCGCAGCAGTCGGGTGGTGTCACCTGGGCGGGGCCGCCGGCAGACTGTTCTTCTTTCCTGTTGCGGAAATACCCGAAAGCAGCCGCTACAACACCCAGTGCGAAAATTCCTAAGATAAGATACCACATAATATTTATATTGTGAATTACGAGTTACGAGTTACAAGTTACGAGTTACAAGTTACAA
>JAISRJ010000155.1 GCA_031273705.1 Clostridiales bacterium | reverse complement strand
ATATGCTATAATTAATCGACTGGGGAATGTGATGAAGATACAGGAACTTTCGCTGGGGACTGTCATAGTCGCAATAATTATTTTCATAATTATTCCGCTGCCCACACCATTACTGGATTTTATGCTGATGATCAATATTTCGCTGGGGCTTTTGATATTGCTTAATACGCTATATTCCAGCGAACCGCTTGACATGTCGCTGTTTCCTACCGTGCTGCTGGTGACGACTTTGTTCCGGCTGGTGCTTAATATTTCGACCACTCGTCTTATTTTAACTAAGGGATACGCGGGCGAGGTTGTGAATACCTTCGGAGGTTTTGTCGCGGGCGGTAATTTGGTTGTGGGCGTCATTATCTTTATTATTATTGTAATTGTAAACTTTATGGTTATAACCAAAGGATCCGAACGTGTCGCCGAAGTTACGGCGCGTTTTACACTGGACGCGATGCCCGGTAAACAAATGGCTATCGATGCGGATTTAAACGCGGGTATTATCGACGAGAATGAAGCTAAAGCGCGCCGTAAAAAGATTTCGGACGAATCTAACTTTTACGGCGCTATGGATGGCGCGACTAAATTTGTTAAAGGCGACGCCATAGCCGGTATCCTTATTACATTTATTAATATTATCGCGGGGCTTGCCCTGGGCATGACCGGTCTTGCGACGGGTACGCCTCTCCCGCTGCGGGAAGCGGCGTCGGTATATACATTAATGACTATCGGCGACGGCTTGGTCAGCCAGATACCCGCGCTGCTTATTTCTACAGCGACCGGTATTCTGGTTACAAAGGCTACCAGCGAATCCGAAATCTCCGCCACAATTACTAAGCAGTTATTCAGCCAGCCCATCGCGTTAATGATCGGGGGCGGGGTCATAGCTTTTATGGGTTTGGCAACACCACTTCCCTGGTACATCTTCGTACCCTTCGGGGCGTTTTTGTTATACTGCGGTATTGTTATGGATAAGCGTGAGCAGCTTGCGGGCGTAGGAGAGGAAATCAGCGCCGAGGAAATGGAAGCTCAAACAGTGCGCAGGCCCGAAAATGTGATTGGGCTGCTAAATGTCGATCCCATTTTGTTGCTGTTCGGTTATGGGCTTATACCGCTGGTTGATTCCGCTCAGGGCGGCGATTTGCTGGATCGCGTGGTTATGATCAGAAGGCAGGTCGCGCTGGAATTGGGCACGCTGGTACCGATCATACACTTGCGCGACGACATAAAGCTTGCGCCTAATAATTACAAGATCTTAATAAAAGGTGTGGAAGTCGCGTCGGGCGACATAATGTTTGATCATTATATGGCTATGAATCCGGGTACGGTGGATGAGGAAATAGAGGGTATAGAAACAACTGAACCGTATTTGGGACTGCCGGCGCTGTGGATACCCGAAAATAAGCGTGAGCGCGC
The DNA here is from genome assembly GCA_031273705.1 of Clostridiales bacterium. GTDB lineage: Bacteria > Bacillota > Clostridia > Lachnospirales > WQUN01 > JAISGK01. The sequence goes on along the minus strand of JAISRJ010000155.1, from coordinate 1,545 downwards.
CGAGGCGTTGGGTTACACCGTAGTGGACCCCCCGGCCATAATAGCCACGCATCTAACCGAGATTATCCGCAGTCACCTGTACGAGCTACTGTCCCGCCAAGACGTTCAAACGCTGATTGACAATGTAAAGGAACGGCATCCTATCTTGGTGGAAGAATTAATTCCCAAACTAATGGGGATCGGCGAGGTGCAAAAGGTTCTGAGCAATCTGTTGCACGAAGGTATTTCGATCCGCGATTTGGTCACAATCCTGGAAACATTGGCGGACTACGCGCCCAGCGTAAAAGATACGGATTCCTTAACGGAGTTTGTAAGGCAGGCGCTTCGCAGGGCTATTACCAAACAATATTTTATGGACGCGGTTAACAGTGTATTAACTTTGGATCCAGAATTGGAGCAGAAGATTCTGGAAAATGTTCGTCAGACAGAGCAGGGACCATATTTGTCGCTTCCCCCGCAGACGACGCAAGCGCTTTATGACAGGCTGAGCGAAGAAATGCAAAAGATGACTTCTATAGGCAATCAGCCTATAATATTGACATCGCCTACGGCACGGCCATATTTTAAACGGCTGGTAGAGCAGATTGCGCCGGAATTGGTTGTACTAAGCTATAATGAAGTAGATCCGTCCGTAGAAATTCAATCGGTGGGAATGGTGAGCGTAGCTTGAGGATAAAAAAATTTGAAGCTCATACCGAACAGGAAGCAATAAAGAAAGTAAAGAACGATCTGGGGCTTAACGCGTTGATTTTAAGTATACGAAAAGTTAAACCCAAAGGAGTATTCGCCATTTTTAAAAAGACTGTGGTGGAAGTGACCGCCGCGTATGACGATAAGCCGCGGGCAAAGCCGGAAGAAAGCGGCGGCAGCCAATACGCGGCGGCGCTCGCGGAGGACGCTCCAACTTGGACGATGCCGACGGAAGATTTTGTGCCGGATGAGGTCGCGTTCAAAAAACAGAAAGCAAAGATAAAAAGTCTGGAAGAAAAGATTAACGTTCAGGAAGAGCTGCTGGTTAAGCTAACCAAACAATTATCGCTTTCGGAGCATCTGACCAGAAAAGAACAAGGTAAATATGACAATCGTTTAATACAGGTATTTTATGATACGCTGATAGAGCAGGGCGTTACTCCTGAAATAGCGGAAAATATTCTGGAGGACGTAAACGAAATAGAGGACGAATCTCAAATAGATATAAATTTAATTTCCACAATTGTATACAATAAAATCGTAGGTATTTTGGGTCCGGCGGAACCGATAGAGACTTTTAAGACCAAACGTACTCGCTTTATTATATTTATGGGTCCGACCGGTGTGGGTAAAACCACGACTATCGCGAAAATTTCCTCTATTCTTATGCTGTATCATAATTTAAAAGTCGGGCTTATGACCGCCGACACTTATAGGATTGCGGCTATAGAACAGTTAAAAACTTACGCCGATATTCTTGGTTTGAGTGTGGATGTTATTTACAATAGCCAAGATGTACAGAATCATTTGGATCCTATCGTAGACCAAGAGAATGACGTTGTGTTGATAGATACC
>JAISRJ010000120.1 GCA_031273705.1 Clostridiales bacterium | reverse complement strand
GTAAGCAAAACTATTAGCTGGCGAGCGCTGGTAAAAAGATGTTCTATTGTAAAATACACAAATGAAACCTTAGAGGAATATAAGAATGCGCAAAATCGCGAATCGTATGAAATAAGAAGCGGATTTGTAGGAGGCAGGCTGCGTGAAGGTATATGTAAGCTCGGATATGTAAAGTGTCGCTCTATAGCGACTATGGAAGTGAACAATATTCCGCAGGGCTTTAATTTTACGTCGTTAGTCGAGAAAAAACTGCGCGATGTAGAATATTTTATGTACTCGACTCATTATTACTCCGGTTTAACCCCCGAATTTCGCTTAGTTATACTGTTTGATCGTCCCGTTATAGAATGGGAATATCCTGTTGTTACTCGTCATATAGCTAAATTGATTGGGGAAGATTTTTTTGCTGAATCCTCGCATAATGCTTATCATTTGATGCTTTGGCCCAGCGCTTCAATAGATGGGGAATTTATATTTTCGGAGCACAGAGGAAAACCGTTGCCGGTGGCTAATTTTTTGCGTTTTCAAAAAATGAGGAAAAAAATCCTGCCTTTCAAGAAAAAGACCCCGAGACGGTATTTGACAAAAGCGCAAAGACATATTGCTAAAGTAAAGATATATTTGGATAAAAAATTGCCGCCTTATTGGGATAAGATGGGTTTAGCGGCCAGAAGAGATTTTTTACGCGCTGACGATTCAGAAAAATCCGTTATTCAGCGTGGTACGGTTTGCAATATGGAATTGTGGTGCGAATGTTTTTGCAGGAATCATTCAAAGTATAGCAGAACATTCGGTTATGAAATAACCTCTATAATGAAAAATATTGGCGGGTGGCATAGATCGGATAAAAAAGTAAGAACAAAATACGGTTCGGTGCCTGTGTGGGTTAGGGATTGATTGCAAAAATTTCTATCTTTGGAGAGATGGCGCGAAGCGTCGGGGTGGCTAAAATCTACCCGGTAAAGGGGCTGTTGCCAACCGTTTTACGGTTTTGAGACAGCCCTTTTTTTATGCTTTTCATGGGGCGGTTTTGCGGTATAATGATTGTGGATAAGGTTTCCTCGATTTACCGGTTTGTTATGACTGATTTTTTACATGGGATTGGGAGGTGCAAACGATTGTATGGAGCTTACAAAGAAAAGTTGCGAAGAATTTGTGGATGTCTTGTCGTCAAAAGAACCGGTGCCGGGCGGGGGTGGCGCGTCCGCTCTTGTCGGGGCTGTAGGTATGGCGTTGGGGAGCATGGTAGGCAGCCTTACATTGGGCAAGAAAAAATATGCCGACGTTCAAGATGATATAGTTTCACTTATGTCCAGAGCCAATTGCGTTCAAAAGGAACTGCTGGTTTTTGTAGACAAGGATGCGGAGGTATTTGAACCGTTAAGCCGTGCTTATGGATTGCCAAGGGATACCGAAGAGCAAAAAACGGAAAAGGCAAAAGTAATGGAACGGGCGTTACGCGAATGCTGTGAGGTACCGCTATCTATTATGGAAAAATGCTGCGAAGCTATCCGGCTTCACAAAGAATTTCTCGCCAAAGGAACGGCTGTCGCAATCAGTGACGTAGGATGCGGAGTCGCGTGTTGTAAGGCGGCATTGCAAGCGGCGAGTCTGAATGTATTTATAAATACAAAATCCATGAAGGATCGAGAGTATGCGGACGTGGTAAACAACCGCGCTAACACAATGTTGGATACATACATAAAACTCGCGGACGAAATCTATATAAACGTCGCCAATCGATTCAACTAAGGGAGAATTGGAAAATGGCTTTGATACTAAAGGGCGCGCCGGTTGTGTCCGCGTTAAATAAAGAAATAGCTGATGAAGTTGTGAGTCTAAAAGCGCGCGATGTGCGGCCGACCTTGGCTATAGTTCGTGTCGGAGCGCGAGAAGATGACATTGCCTATGAGCGAGGCGTGATAAATCGCTGCTCAAAACTGGGAGTACAAACGCGACAATTGAATCTGCCCGCGGACTGTACCGAAGAAAGTTTGATAAACACTTTGCAGGGGCTTAATACAGATAATATGGTGCACGGAGTATTATTGTTCCGACCACTGCCGAAACATTTGAACGACGATAAGATACGCAATACTCTGGCTGTGCGGAAGGATATTGACGGGATTACGGATTTATCCCTCGCGGGTGTGTTCGCGGGTACAAATACGGGTTTCGCTCCGTGCACGGCGCAGGCTTGTATGGAAATATTGGATTTTTATGACATAGATCTGAAAGGAAAAAAAGCAGTGGTGATTGGGCGGAGTTTGGTTGTGGGTAAACCGGCAGCAATGATGTTATTGGGTAAGCACGCCACTGTAACCATGTGTCACACTCGCACATATAATATGTCTGAGGAATGTAAACGTGCCGAAATACTAATTGTAAGCGCTGGGCGACCTAAGATAATAGATAAAAATTATTTATCGCCCGGTCAAGTAATAATTGACGTGGGTATTAATGTACTAGAAGACGGAGTCTGTGGTGATGTGGACTTTGATGCCGTCCAAGAAGGGGCTATTACTCCGGTTCCGGGTGGCGTGGGTACTGTCACGACTAGTGTATTAATAAAACATGTGGTGCGGGCGTCTCAAAAGTCGGTAGAAACATGACCTGGAAGTTGCAAGTTTGGAAAACCAGCAATTACCAGGCAAGCCCCGCCTTTATGTAGGGTCGCTTGCGTGGTAAAGGGCTGTCGCGGTAAGCGACAGCCCTTTTTTGTAAAGACATTCTTTAAGATTTTATTCTCCTATTTCCCTGCCGAGTTTTATCAGGGCTTTTTTTTCTATACGACTGACATATGAACGGCTTATACCCAATATTTGAGCTATTTCACGCTGTGTCATTTCATCGCCGTCTTCCAGCCCATAGCGGAGCATAATTACATATTTTTCGCGGTCTTGCAAAACAGATTTTATAGCGGCGCACAGACGCTTTATTCTCATTTTCAAATCTACTTGCTCGTCGATACTATCATTTTCGTCCGCCAATTTATCCTCCACGCGCACTTCGTGCCCTTCGTGGTCTATACCGACAGGGTCTTGTAAGTAAACATCATTGCTGTACTTCTTACTGGCGCGTATATGCATAAGAATTTCATTATCTATACAGCGCGCCGCATAGGTGGCGAGTCTGGTTCCCTTGTCAGGTCTATATGTGGTTATTGCTTTGATAAGACCGATTGTCCCGATCGAGATTAGATCGTCAGCGTCTTTAATATGGTTATTATATTTTTTTACCACATGAGCGACGAGTCTGAGATTTCTTTCTATCAGAATATTTTTTGCGAATTCGCTGCCGGCGGCGTACTCCTCCAGGTAGCGCCGTTCATCGTCCGAGTTTAACGGATGAGGGAAAGAATAACTGTTGGTAACATAGGAGAAAAGAAAAAAGCACTG
>JAISRJ010000023.1 GCA_031273705.1 Clostridiales bacterium | reverse complement strand
GAAACTCGCAGTGTGAAATGGACACTTGCCGCGTTTCTTACCCCTACGCTCCTAGGTTTGTCTATTTGCGCGGCCATAACACTAGTCTCTAGATTGACAGGTCTCGCGTGACGAATAATCACTATGATATAATGAATAATGCCGTCGTCTGACTAAAGTCGGCATTATTTTTTAATTTTTTATTAAGAAGTGTGTTTAATTGCTTTAAAACACTGTCTTAGGAGGTTTTGATATTTTATGAATCCACACTCTGCGCAAAATTCAAATAAAATAGAAATTGAACGAAAATTTTTATTACACAAGATACCTTTTAATCTGGACAATTACACACAGCTTGAAATAGAGCAAGCTTATGTCTCAGTTGATCCTACAATTCGATTACGCAGAATAGGGCGAGAATTTTTTCTGACCGTAAAGCAAGGTTTAGCATTAGTGCGAACAGAAGTGGAATTTCCGATTACAGAGCAGCAGTATCGTCATCTTTGGGGCAAAATAGAGACAAATGTAATTAGAAAGACGCGCATTTTGGTGCCTTTAGACCTGTTGACGGCAGAGCTGGATATTTATCATGGTTCACTTGATGGGCTTATGACAGTAGAAGTGGAGTTTAAGAGTTTGGAAGACGCTTTGGCGTTTATTCCACCAAATTGGTTTGGAGAAGATGTTTCACAAGACCCAAAATATACCAACAGTATGTTAGCGTTAAACGATAATATTTGCTAACAATCTCATGCACTCCAATAAATCGGCAACCATACCAACCAATCTCATATAGTCGCAAAATGATTATCCTGCCTGTATATAAATAAATTTCTTTGAATCTTTAGTTATGACTCAATTTATTGTCGAACATGCTCGATCAGATATTGTATTTGTCTAGCTTTGCTTCTTGCTTTATCACAACTTCTGGACTATAATGTATTTATTGGGAAAAAAAACCAATATCGTCTTATGAGGGGAAGAATTAACAATCACACAGGAGGAATATGGTATGAGCGACGAAAAAATCAAAGTTTTGCTGGCCGACGACAACAAAGACTTCATTGACGCAGTTACTAGTTACTTGTCATTGCAAAACGATATGGAGATTGTCGGTGTCGCCTACGACGGCATGGAAGCCTACAACAAAATCTTGAAAACAAAACCCGATGTGGCTATTCTAGATGGGATAATGCCTAATCTTGATGGTCTTGGCATTCTCGAAAAACTTGAAAAAGCCAAAAATCCAAGCGAAGCCCCTATCTGCGTAATGCTGTCCGCGGTAAATCAAGAGAAGATCACCCAGCAGGCAATTGATTTAGGCGCGGAATACTACATGGTAAAACCATTTGATTTAGCTTGCCTGGCTTCGCGCATCCGCCAAATGAGGGATTTGCTTACACATAAAAGCTCACCCCAAAGTCTAGCGGCTAAAAACGCGAAAAATCAGAGCGTAAATCTAGAATCACGAGTTACAAATGTGTTGCACGAAATTGGCGTTCCGGCGCATATCAGAGGGTATCACTATATGCGTGAGGCAATTATGATGGCTGTTACAGATATAGATGTGCTTAATTACATAACGAAGGAGTTGTATCCTAATATAGCAAAAAAATGCAATACAACTCCCAGTCGGGTAGAACGCGCAATTCGTCACGCTATAGAGGTGGCGTGGAGCAGAGGTAAAGTAGATGTGATCGATAGTATGTTTGGGTATACGATTAATAACCACAAGGGTAAGCCTACTAATAGTGAGTTTATCGCGTTGATTGCGGACAGACTGCGTTTGGAGTTAAAGGCGGGCTGAGATTACATTATGTAAATGAAAGACAGTAAGTCTCCCGCCCTTGGTAGGCATTTTCGATAAGACCCGTCACCGGGCACAGATCTGGGATGTATCTACATAACTGATATACCCAAAGTGCCATTGTGACCGATAGAAGCGAATTGCCTACTGGGGGCGCTGTGGCTTTCGATAATTCGTCAGCCTTGTTTTCTTTTCTTAATAACTTTAAGCCTTGTAAACTCATCCCGTTCTCGTTCTTCTAAGGTGGCGGTTATCGTCTTTACAAGGTTTTCATACTTGGGTATAGTTACGTTCTTTAGAGCGTTAGCACGTTTTTGAGTTTTTTTAATATTTATCGCCAGCCTATAAGCCGTGTTTTCTATCGACGCTAAAGAAATAGTCAAATCCTTGACTTCATTAAACTTTTGATACGCCTCGTCCAGAGACGCGGTCGTATTCCCAAAGCCAAAACTTGGAGTGTCCTTCGTACTGTTATCATATTCGGCAATAGGAATTTCGACACCCATTATACTTCGCGTCTTTACTCGGATAGTGTTCTCACGCGGCACCCCAAAACTAAACCGCTCTACATTACTTATACCCATCTCGATATTCGCCTTTTGTAAAGCGGCGTAAGCCTGCGTAAAAACCCTGTCAATATTCTGCTGCAAATCTTTCGCGCGTGCGTTAAGTTCCATAATTTCCCGAATCAACACATTGCGCTTTTTATCCATCAGCTCATATCCCTGCTTGGAAAGCCGCAAGGTATTCTTCGCAGCGATAAGATTCCCCTTGGTCGGAAAAGTCGTTTGATCCATAGTTTAAAAGTCCTTCAATATTTTTGGCACATAATATTTATCCAGCAATTCGGTACTTACCCGGTCAAGCTCTGATTTAGGCAGCAGCCCCAGTACATCCCAACCCAATTTAATTGTGTCTATTACCTCTCTATCCTCAAACCGGTTTTGATTTATGAATTTTGATTCTAAAATCTGCCCAAACTCCAAATATCTTATATCTATTTCTGATAATTCATCCGCTCCAATAACCGACGCCAACGCGCGCGCGTCATTCACTCTGGCGTATGATGAAAATATCTGGCTTGCCAAGTCAGGATGGTCTTTTCGGGTATATCCCTCGCCAATGCCGTCTTTCATAAGCCTGGAAAGGGACGGTAAAATATTTATCGGCGGGTAAAATCCCTTTTGATATAGTCCGCGATCCAACACAATTTGCCCTTCGGTAATATATCCGGTCAAGTCC
>JAISRJ010000022.1 GCA_031273705.1 Clostridiales bacterium | reverse complement strand
ATGCAACCGCCCCACTTATAGAGGAGATAATTACAAAGAGTAATGCACTTAAAAAAGCTGAATCAGAAATAGATAGACTAAAATCGCAATTGAATAAAAACTCTGGGAACTCCTCAAAGTCGCCGAGTCAAGATGGGTTAAAAAAGATTCCTAATTCTCGTGAAAAAAGTAATCATAAAAGTGGAGGTCAGAAAGGTCATCAGGGGAAACGACTGGAACTGCCAAAAAATCTAAACGAACTTATAGAAAACAAACATGCGTATTGTAAGATGATTGATCACACTAATGGAGCAGAATCATTTGCTTTGCGCTGGGTACATTGCTTTGCGCTGAGTACTTTCAATTACGTTAATATTTAATTGTTCTCCTGTTCTTGCTGTTTAATAATCACTAATTCAGCCACTCCCTCCAATTTTGAGGGCAGTGGCTTTTAATGGGTGAGTAGTAACTTATTGACATCTCATATTTTTGATCTTGCTTATTTCCTTATTTTGTGATATATTACGATAAGTAAATTATAGAGGTTTTTTATAGAGGTTTTGGCAGTTTTGAAAAATTGTTCTGGCAATGTGACACAATATCAATTGTGTCACATTGCCTTTTTACTTGCCGTAATCTCGGGGGCTTTCGGCCTCGATTTTTTATTGTCTTTTGTTAAACGCCTATGCAGTAACATGAAAAAAGCCGCAATACATATATCTTCCAGGGCAATGTGACACAATTGATATTGTGTCACATTGCCAGAACAATTTTTCAAAACTGCCGAAATCGCTATATGTCACTTCGGCTGAATAGTAACGTCGCAAGTGTCACCGCTTGGTGCCGGGATGGTTAAAGGCTGGATATAAACTCCACTCTGTCAAAAACCCGCCGCGTAAGTATCGCCGCAGCCCCTTAATTCGGCGTTCTTAATTCGACCGGTTATTGTAAAGAATTTTCCTTTCCTGCCGCATTCGCAATTATCTTCGCCTAAAACAATACCTTCGTCCTCGGTAAGCAAGATGTGACCGGGGTATGACTTGGGAAGAACCGACACAACTTCCACTATACCTTTTTCTCCATATTCACATACTGAAAGATCATTGGGTCGGCGGGTTATAACATCCGAAAAAACACTCGCGTGCAAATGTCCCTTCTCACACTCGACATATATACAGCCTGTTTGCTCTACCATTCCATAGTAGTCGTGTACACGGCGTATGCCGCAAATAGAATTAAGGCGGTCCTTAAATTCCTGTTGACTGACTTTTTGGGTTATAAGTTTTTTCCAGCCGCCACCGTGAATGAGTATCACGTTAGACAAGTCCAGTTTATCGGAATATTTTAATAATTCGGATAAAAAATGCTGCCATATCATAAAAGTAAAGCCGAACATTAAAATTGATTTTCCTTTGTGCTTATCCAAAAACTCGTGTAATCCGCTTATGTTAAGCTGCATTTCATCATTAAGCGCGTAAATCTTTTCCGCTCCAAAAATAGAAAATCCCAAAATACCCGCACCTCGCGCGGAGAACATTTTTCGGTCTTTTACAACAGACGGGCAGTCGGCTATTATCATTGGCAGCCTTGCGGAACCCAGAAACGACGATACTATTTTTACTAAAACTTTCTGCTGCGAATTTGATGTCTCGCGATCAAGATATATTTTGGATACCGATTGTCCTGTCGTTCCGGAAGATGTCATTGTCTTAAATATTTCCTCTTCCGGAACGCTTTTCAATGTCAGCTCTTTAAACAAACGAACAGGCAGAAATGGTATATCCTCATAGCTTTCAACGGAGTGATACGGGTCAAAACCACAGGCGTCAAGCATATTATGATACTCACGGCAGTTTTCATAGTGATGTTTAGTTAGATTAGCCAGCTTCTCTGTAATCAACTTTGTTTTTTCGCCCTTTTCAAGTGAAAATGGCGCAATATCAATAATGTCGTTAATATCAATCACGCCAACCCCTCCAACGCCGAATAAAGCGTTTTTCCCGCTTCGTTTTTTGGAATTTCTTTAATAAACTTCACCTCAAACGAAGAGGGATTAAGACCTGTTTTTTTTGCGATAAACAGCTTTACATCCCTCAGCAAACTATCGGATGTGATATAAATGCTCATTTTATCGTCTATACCAACGCAACAGCATTCCACGTCAAATTCAGTTTTAATAAGACGCTCTGCTTCGTCAAGGTTTACGCGGTTGCCAAAAATTTTCAAGAAACGTTTTTTGCGGCCTACTATGTAATAGAATCCATCACGGTCAAGTTTCGCCATATCTCCCGTATGCAGAACCCCGTTAAATTCATCGCGCTTTATCAGATCATTCCCGCGTTCCGCGTAGCCGAGCGTAACGTTGTCGCCGCAGTATACCAATTCGCCTATTATTTCGGGTTCTATAATCTCGTTGCCGTTTACGTCTATAAGTGTTAAAGTTCCGCCTGGAATTGATATACCTATACTGCCGTATTTATTTAGTGATTGCTTATATGGCAGATACGACATTCGCGCGGTAGCCTCCGTTTGACCGTACATAACATAAAATCGCTTGCCGTGCTCCTTCGCGTACATCGCATACTCACGGTGCAACTCCGGCGATAGTTTACCGCCCGCTTGAGTCATTGTACGCAGCGTCGGCAAATCCATCTTAAAGAAACGAAGCTTTTTAAGCATTTCGTATGTATATGGAATACCCCCGAACGACGTCGCTTTGTTCTCTTTGAAAAATTGCCAGAATTCACGCTGCAATATTCCTTTGGTCGTCATTAAAATACAGCCGCCGGCAAATAAATGGCTGTTAATTATAGATAACCCGTATGTATAATTCATTGGCAAAGTAGTAATTGGGCGTTCGGTATAATCGATCTCCAGGTATTCAACAATTGATTGCGTGTTTGAAAGGATATTTTTATAACTTTGCCGCACAAGTTTTGGGCTGCCTGTAGACCCGGACGTAGTAAGCAGCAAAGCCAAATTTTCATACATTGGAAATTGATCAAAGTCTGTTTTTAGCAGACTGAACCCATGTGTTTGGTACGTTACCTTAAATTTAAACTCCGTTACAATTTCCGACGCCATCCACAAATACATTGGTTTATATGTATCTGTAAGCACGGACAATAGTTCTTTGTCAATGCCCTCATCCAACAGCAGCGGAACTATTCCGTTATTTATAAACCCCGTATATCCTATCAGCGAACCTATTGTATTTCGGCAAAGGCAGAATACAAGGGCACGACCGCCGACAACCTTCGCGAGAGTATCTCCGGCGTTTTCCAGTTCGGAGTAGCTTATATTGCGCAATTCGTCGACAGCGGCACACGAATCGGCGTAGTCGCTAAATTTCCACATCGTACTTCTTTAATATCTCTTTACCCTTTTCAAACGAACTAAGATCAATTATATCGTCCGTATCCATCATAATTTCAAATATATCCTCTAGTTCCGCGATAAGACCCATATGCCCTACGCTGTCCCATTCCGAAATTGACTGATATGTAAGTTCCGCTAGTTTGTCTTCTGTTACGCCAAAGCATGTGATAAACGCCTGCGCGTATTTTTGTAAATTGGTCAATACATTTCACTCCTTCATATTTGATTTATACTCCCAACGCGTAAAAAACCGCGCTTTAGCCATGGGTATGTAAAATATCGTCCGGCGAGAGCAACGTATCCGCTAAAACGTCCCGTGCCAGAGTTTTCCCAATTAAACTATTTGTTTCGCTGGGTGGAATCCCGATACCGGGGCGTTTTGCGTCCAAATCGCAACTTTGGATTACATGACCCGCCTTTATATCGTGAGTAACAACAATGCTACGCCGCATTTTTTTTCGTTGCTCAAGCTCGTTCACCGAAACGTCGCGTTGGTCGGAGCCCAGAGCTTTAGTGACCTCGTTACAACCTTCAATCAACAATTTCATCTCGTTCGGTTCCAACGCCATTTGATTATCCATGCCAACTTTTGCGCGGTCAAGCGTCAGATGTTTTTCAATCAAAACGGCGCCCATCGCAATCGCGGCGGGGGCAATATTTGTACCTAACGTATGATCAGAGAACCCCACGGAATGATTCGGATAGCGCGACCTAAGCAGCAGTATGTTATTCAGATTTACATCGCGCGGCTCGGTAGGATATATTGAAACACAGTGCAACAAGCATAGCTCCTTATTTCCCGACGATTCCAAACATTCCACCGCACGGTCAATTTCAAACAAGTCCGCCATACCTGTAGAAAGTACGATAGGCTTGCCGGTATGGGCGATATACTCCAAAAACGGATAATTATTAATATCCATAGAAGCTATCTTTATAAACGGGACATTATGCCGTACTAAAAAATCAACTTCGCGCTTGGAATAAGGCGTTGAACAAAAGGACACACCCTTTTTCGAGCAATATTCCGCGCATTCAGAAAGTTCATCCTCTGAAAGTGAAAATTTTGCCACGACACGTTTTGTAATCGGATTTTTATCGTAATAATCCTTTGAATACAGTGTGTCCGCCGTCCATGACTGAAATTTCACACAATCACATCCGGCATCGTATGCCGCGTCAATCATCTTCTTTGCAATTTCGACGCTTCCGCTATGGCTGGAATTAACTTCCGCAACGTAATAAATCTGTCTCATCCCTAATTCATAGCCGTTGTAAATTTTCATAATTTTCGGATCCCCTTAATACTACTGGTCGATTGGCGCTATTATCATTTCTTTCAAGAACAGCTCTCTGTCCAAAAAGGGATATTGATCTTCAATCGGTCTATGAACAAAGCGGCGCCGCGAGTTTTTGAAATATTCATCATGAATATACTCTTGATTTTTAACGCCTATGACCTCACATAGAACAGCTTCATGCGTATCAAATACATTCTTCACTGTATTATGAAGTTCGGCGCTATCGTCAATCAGCATATACTTAAAATCGAAACAATCCGCAATCTTACTAAATTCAGGACAGCTTACGCCGTTTGATACGTCGGTACCGATTGTACGACTGCGAAATAACTCAACTTGGCGGCGGCGTATAACCGAATACAGATTATTATTTACAACAAATATTTTAAGTGGTATATGGTGGTGTTTTATTGTCGCAAGTTCTTGAAGGTTCATCATTATCGAACCATCGCCGACGACGACGCAAACGGGCTTGCCTTCGCTTGCCAGATACGCCCCGACGGCGGCGGGCAGCGCGTACCCCATAGAACCTTGCATGACTGGGTGCAAGCAACGCGCATCGCGCCCAAAAGAAATATGTGTCGGGAGTATCAGCTCTTCAAGTCCGGCGTCGCAAACAAAAATAGAATCCCCCGGTAATTTTTCTGATAAAACTTCCGCCAGATAGTACAGATCAATTTCCTTTGACAATTTATAGTTTTTCTCGCAAAGAGGAAAAATCTCTTTCCAATGTTTACATTTCTCTCTCCATGTTATAGAAACGTTGGAGATATTACTATGTAAAATTCCATTTAGGAATTTTCCAATATCTGATTTTATGTTTTTGCTTATATTAACATTGTTTTTTAATAACTCGTTCGGATTAATATCCACGGTAATAATTTCAGCCGCTCGCGCGAATTTATCTTTTTGCGCGCCGGTTGTCATAGATGTCAGCCTACACCCAAGAACCAGAAGCAAATCTGAGTTTTGCACCGCGAAATTTCCTGCCCGTGTACCATACATACCGCCAACCGCGCCAATTGAAAGCTCGTGTTTCAAACCAAAGGTATCGGGGGCACTGTGCGCAAAAGTAACAGGTATACCTATTCTTTCCACAAATTCACGCAATTTGTCTGTTGCTCCAGCGGAACGCACGCCACTGCCGACAAGTAAAATCGGGCGTTCGGCTTTATTAATCGCGTCAGCCGCATACAGAATATCTTCATCCGCCGCGTCGAATTTTTCTAAACTTGGAGTGAAGCGTTCTAACTTTTCCGGTTCTATTTGCGAGCTTTGAATGTCCAAAGGTACATCAATCCATACCGGACCATTTATCCCATTTTGAGAAAGGTATATCGCCTTATCCAGCTCATAAGCCACACACGCCGGATCTGTCAGCATAACCGCGTACTTGGTCAGAGGCTTAACCACGGGAATTATATCAGCTTCCTGCGAGCCGAATGTACGTATAGCCAAGCCCGTGTAATTTACCGTTTCATTTTTTGGGTTATTGCCCGAAATAAACACGCAGGGGATCCCGTCTTGATACGCGCACAAAAGCCCTGTTACAGCGTTTGTGGAAGCGCAGCCGGTAGAGACAAGACAGACACCCGGTTTTCCGGTTATTTCACCATACGCGCACGCGGCGAAAGCGCCCGCCTGCTCATGATGGACACAGATTGGCTTAATCTCACTATGTTTGGCGACGGCGTCAGTCAGATATAGTATTCCACGCCCTGTTACCATAAACAAGTGCCTGGCGCACTCGGAATAGAGCCTTTCTATTATATAGTCGGCAACACGCATTAATCGCTCTCCCTTCGTGGTTTGTATCTGTCCAGCTCTACTACGACTGCAACTACTACGTCGAATGAACAAGCGCCCTGCCCGTCAACAAAGCTTTCGACACGCCCCTTGGCGACGCCCCTATTAAAACTCTCCAAATACGCTCGAATTTCTAATGTGTCGCCCGGAACTATTTTTCGCTGCAATTTAGCGTTATCAATTGTGTGGTCAGCGGTTTCAAGACCGCTATATTTCTCCGAACTGAGAAATGTCATTAAAAACGCTTGCAGACAACACTCAATTTGAATAAAACCGGGCACATTCGGATCATCGTCAAAATGAGGCGGAAAAAACCATTCATTATAGGTAAAGTTCTTAACGCAAAGCGCTTTTTCCATAGGTATAACTTCCGGCGCGGCATCCAGGTACATCCAAGGATGTCGGTTTAGCATACATTTTTGTATCCCACACACATCGAAACTTAGTGGCTCGCTCATTCTAAACCACCGACTTTAACGGGCTAAACCCGTTAAGAATATCCGGAACAACTATCGTAAGTTCAACCGAAAACGCCAATTCACCGCCTACACGCGCATCCGCCCTTCCACGAGCGATGCCGCGCCGAAAGCTGTCACAAATCGCTGTTGTTTCCATTCGCTCTCCCGGTATTATTTTGCGCGTAAACCGCGCGTTATTCATTTTTGAACTAAGTGCTTTAAAGCCTCTGCACTCATCTGTACAGAGGAATGTCATAAGAAAAACCTGTGTCACGCTTTCAAGCAGAATTGATCCCGGAACATTAGGACTCCCTTCAAAATGCCCCGGAAAGAACCACTCGTTAAACGACCAATTTTTAATGCCCTTCGCGTATTTTAACGGTACACATTCCGTGATTTTATCCACAAACAGCATTGGATATCGGTTCCGCTGGCAGCTTTTAATATCATTAATATTAAATGATAGTTTTTCTTCGCTATCCATCTTTACCCCCTGTGATTATTATGTTTAACTAAGATATTCATTATTTTAGTTAGATTATAGCCGATTTCAAAATATATCTTCCACACAGAAGGGTTATTAGACGAAACAGCGCCATTTACTATCTTCGTGCCATAATCTATATTGATCTGATAATTTTTTGTCGCCACATTTAGTCCCAACCCCGACTTTTTAAATTTGGGGTATATTCCACCGAGGTATGACATGTTTTTTTGCGCGTTGCCTCCGATAAAGCCAATAGATTGTTCTTTGTATACGAACTTAAAAAGTTTTGTTCCTGCAGATAATTCGTCTCTTGTCCATCCAATATAACGCTGTGTGGCTTGCTCATGTGTAAATTGCGGGTCAAAGTAGATTCTGTCAGTATCAAACATTCCGTTTTGTATTTCCGCAAAAAGCTGTTCAATATCCGCGTTATCCATTTCGGCAAGCGTTACAGCATCATTTAAGCGCTGTTGTACTGAATTCAGTTTAAGTTCACCAACACCAATTGAAAAGTGCAGCATACTTTCCGCAAATTTATATCCTTGCTTCTGTACCGCAAGCAGCACGGCAACATTTCCAGACGGAATTTTTACCACATTGTACTGTTTCTCGTTAGCGCGTATCTCATCCGCAACATTTGCTCTATCATTAGAATCAATTTCAAACTCGACAGTATCGACGCCCAAGTTGCGTTTTTCCCAGTATGCGTTAATGATCTTCATTACCGATAATCC
Source organism: Clostridiales bacterium (assembly GCA_031273705.1). GTDB lineage: Bacteria > Bacillota > Clostridia > Lachnospirales > WQUN01 > JAISGK01. The sequence continues at coordinate 138 of JAISRJ010000022.1, read as the reverse complement.
CTTCCCACCATTCATGGTTTTCCAGATACCATTTGATTGTAAGTTTAATGCCATCAGCAAATTTTACTTTGGGCAACCAGCCAAGTTCACGGTGGATTTTCGCGGGATTGATAGCGTAACGCAAGTCATGTCCCGCAC
>JAISRJ010000282.1 GCA_031273705.1 Clostridiales bacterium | reverse complement strand
TACGGGGGCAGCGCCCCCGATTAGCGGCGTGCTGCCTCACGTTCTTCAAATGGTGTCAGTCCGTTGTCTTGTATCCGTTCATAATTGTAATAGCGAACAAATTCGTCAGTCAAGGTCTCGGCTTCTGCGATCGACTTTGGTTTTTCAAGATAAATACATTCTGTCTTAAAGATGCTGAAAAAGTTTTCAGCACAGGCATTATCTCCCGGCGTACCCGGCTTTGACATAGAGGGTATCAATTCATTCTCTTTAACTTGAAAATAGTAGTCCCAAGAGCGATATTGCCCGCCGCCGTCGCTGTGAATCACAACGCCCTTAGGAGGCTTTTCAGAGGATACTGCAGCTACAATTGTATTGCTTATCAGGGAATAATCTTGCCGCATAGCAGTTTTGTGGGCAACAATGAAATTGCCGCAAAGATCCCGGATTGCCGACAAATATAGCGTTCCGTCGGGAACAATGATATATGAAATATCGGTCACCCATTTTTGATTTGGGTGGTCGGCGTGAAATTCTCTGTTCATCACATTATCGTATCGCAGATCGCCGTTTGGCGTGTATTTGAAAGGCTTTTTACGGCGTATAACGGACAGCAGATTATTCGCCCGTGTAATCCGCAGCACTTTCTTTTTGTTGACAGTCAAACCTTTTTCGCGTTTCAGCCATTTTGCGACGCGGCGATATCCATACCGTTTTTTGTGCCCGGCGTGGCACTCGGAAATGACATCTATCAAGCTTTTGTCGGGATTTTCTTTCGGTGGCCGTTTGAGGAAATCGTAATATCCACTTCTTGAAACAGCATAAAATCGGCACATTTCTGCGACTGGATATTTCCCCGAAAAGCGTTTGATAACCGAAAACACTTGAGTGCACTTCACCCTCTTTCGGTCAGTATAAGAAAATTTCGCAGCAGCTCCACCTCCATTTCAAGGCGCGCTATTCGCTCTTGATCAGAGGTCTGATTGGGTATTTTAATTTCATGAATATAGTCGCGATTGACTGTCGCCTTGGGCTTTCCTGCTCCATTGCGCTGTGGGATTCCCATCTTCTTTCGGTAACGCAGGCACCATGATTTTACAGTATCCAGCGGCACTTCAAGCACCTTGGATACATATTGGTAGGTATGTCCTTCTTCAAAATAAAGTCTTAGCGCTTTCTCTCGTTCTTGCAAGTCCCTCATCAATAATCACCTCACTAAGATTATTGACAAATTGAGGTTCATCTATGCTGTCCGTTTAAAGGGTGCAGTTAAAATATGTGCATTTTTTCTGTGCGTTTCTCGGGGTGCTGTGCCAGTCGGCTTCGGTGCATTTTTAATCCGAGCGGTGCATTTTCAAGTGTAATCGTTAAAAGACACTACCGAGCGGTGCATTTTATCAATATCAAGCACGGTTTCCATGTACAATGCCCTTGTACGCGACGAAGGCATTTTTGATACGTCTGTGGCGATTGCCTGGTATCCTTTGCGTGTTGTTGCGGCTCCGGCTGATGAGTGCGAATATGAAGCCATTGAACTCACAAAAGTTCTTAAAGGCGAGGCAGATCCAGAGGACTACAGCGATCCGATGCTGATTTACAAAAATCTCTATCAGGATGCGCTGGCGGTTAAATCTGTCATTCCGGGCTTTGAAGATGGGCGCGACTTGAATATAGGCGACTTCAACCAAGAAGACCGCGGTAAATTTAACCGGATGTATGCCATCTTCGTTGGGGATCGTCCATTTACCCAAACCAAAATTGATAAAGCCGTATATAGCGTTACCTATAGTTTGACAGACACCATGGAAAAGAAATGGTCTAATCTAAAAAAGATAGAAGATGAAACCATGTTAAAAATCATTACTGGTCAAGCTGATATAAGCGCCTTTGATCAATTTAAAACAGATTGGCTTGCCCAGGGCGGTCAGGAAATACTTGATGAACTTGCCGGACTTCAGGAGTGATTTTAAGACCGTGGGGAAACTTTTCTAAAAAAGTTTCCCCACGTCCATTTAGAAAGAAGGTGTTTATGTGAGGAAAAAACAAAGGATCACGGCGGAATTTCACTATACACTGATGATAGCGCCGGGTCTGATTTGGCTGATTTTGTTTAGCTTGGTGCCAATGGTTGGCATTGTAATGGCATTTCAGGATTATACGCCAGGGCTTGGATACTGGAATTCCGAATGGGTTGGCCTGGAAAATTTTAAGTATTTGTTTTCAATGGGCGACTCCAGGCAAGTTATGATCAATACCCTTGTCATTGCGCTTGCGAAGATGATACTGCATTTGATATTTCCATTGATTTTCGCGCTTTTATTAAACGAGGTACGTCTCGTGCGCTATAAAAAAGTAATTCAAACGATTGTCTACTTACCTCACTTCTTGTCGTGGGTTATCCTGGCAAGCATCATCCTTAATATTTTCGGATATACAGGCGTAATAAATACTATTAATGGATTTATTGGCAAAGAGCCGGTTGTATTTATGAGTGACGCGGCTATTTTTCGCCAATTGATCGTCGGAACGGACGTTTGGAAAGAGTTTGGATATAATGCCGTTATTTTCCTGGCGGCACTAACGGGTATTAACCCAAATTTGTATGAAGCCGCCGCCATTGACGGCGCAAATCGTATGCAGTCGGTTTGGCACATTACATTGCCGGGTATTATGGGAACAATTATTTTGGTTGGCGTACTGGGATTAGGAAATATATTAAACGCTGGATTTGACCAAATATTTAATATGTATAATCCAATGGTCTATTCCACAGGTGATATTTTAGACACATGGGTGTATCGCATGGGTTTGTTGGATTTGCAGTTTTCTCTTGCCACAACAGCGGGCTTACTAAAATCTGTCGTCAGTTTCGTTTTGATTGTTATTTCGTATGTAACGGCCTATAAAGTTGCAGATTATCGGATCTTTTAAGAGGAGGCGGCTAAACGATGATTCAGACAAAAACACTGGGAGCACGCGTATTTGATATGTTCAACGTCATCTTCATGGGCATACTTGCCTTTAGCTGCTTGTATCCATTGTGGTACGCTCTCTGTCTTTCCATCTCAAATAAAGCGGCTGCAAACTCAGGGCTGGTCACTATTTTTCCGATTGGATTTTCGCTGGCTTCCTATCAAGAGATTATGGGGGACATGAAATTCTTTAATTCCTTTTGGATATCCATTCAGCGTACAGTTTTTGGTACGATTATTACTTTGCTACTAATTATTATGATGGCTTATCCGCTCGCGAAAAAAAACACAGAATATAGAATCCGCAATAAATTAATGTGGTTAGTTATATTTTGCATGGTCTTTAACGGCGGAACAATTCCGTGGTACATCACTGTTAAAAATTACGGATTGATAGATTCGATTTGGGGTCTGGTGCTGGCTGGCAGTTTACCGGTTTTCAACCTAATCCTGATGATGAACTTTTTTAGAAGCTTGCCAAAAGATTTGGAAGAAGCCGCCGTAGTGGACGGTGCCGGTCCGTGGCGCATTTTGTTTGGTATTGTGGTGCCATGTTCAGTGCCGGTTATCGCGACGATTGTCTTATTTACAGGCGTGTACCACTGGAATGAATTTTTTCAAGGCTTAGTTTTAACAACCGGAGAAGCGCATTATCCACTGCAAACATACATCAAACAAATGGTAGTCAATATACCGATGACCAATCTCACCAAGGATCAACTGGAAAACCTCAGCAAACTCTCCAACAGGTCTTTGGATGCCGCGAAAATTTTTATCGCGATGATTCCGATGCTTATAGTGTATCCATTCTTACAAAGATACTTTGTTAACGGGATTATGCTTGGCGCTGTAAAGGAGTGATCTATTTTCAATAAAGCGCGGCAAAGGCTAATCGTTTGCCGCGCTATTTTTACCTTTTTAAATATATCCGTTTTACTTCGTCAATGTAGTTATCGGCGGGTACTTTTGAAATCAAGTTCTTATCTACCATAACATAAAGCAAGTTCTTATCCTCTCCTTTTACATTAGTTAAAAGTGCATCACTTATAGATATTATAGCGCCATAAAATACATAATTTGAGTTGTCTTTAAAAAACACATATTCATTTGGCGCGTAAAGGCCTATGGAAAGAGCTTTATTGAATACTGTAGGGTATGTAAAATCTTTGCTTTTTTCGTTGTATCCCAAGGCGCGAAGAAGAAAGGCCGTAAATTCTTGATATGTTATGATTCTGTTCGGCTCAAATATGGAGTCAGTAACACCATATGCAATTCCTTGAGAGACCGCATAAGCCACTATATGTTCCTCACTCTTTGCAATATCTTTAAATGGATTCTCACCAATATAAGAGTTGACCGTTTCGTCTTTGCCTAATAATTGGATTATTATAGCTAGTGCGTCCAGTCTTGTTAATGGGTGTCTAAAATCGGTCTCGGCCTGGTTGTTATGAAATAGATTAATTTCTAGCAAAAGATTCATTATGTCTTTAGAGATATTGATAACGCTGTATGGAGAAGTGTTGCTACTTATCGAAAAAGGCGTTTTTGGCGAGATAGTTGCTGTGTTGATAGGTGATGGAGTTGCAGTGATATATTCTAGAGATATTTGATATGTTGGCATAGATGTTTTCGACGGTATAGTTGGCAATTTTGGAAATATTTGCGCAGCGGTCGGCGATGGAGCTGACGCAGAGATTGTCGTCGGGATCGGAGTATAGGTAACGGCCGGTGTTGGGATCGGACTCAATGTCAGCGTAAAGCTATAAGTCGGCGTTGGGGTAAAGGTGTAGGTCGGCGTTGGGGTAGAAGTGTTGCTTGGAGTAGGTGTAGAGGTAAAAGTCGGTGTT
>JAISRJ010000026.1 GCA_031273705.1 Clostridiales bacterium | reverse complement strand
CCCAAAAACACCTATCTGCCGAATGGTCACAACAAACAGGGAGACAAATCAGATTTGCCCCTGTATCTGCCGGGTAACGGCGGGATGTTATGGGCGGCGGCAATGATGGCGGCAGGCTGGGACGGAGAAGACTCACACGCCCCGGGCTTTCCTGATAATGCCGGCTTTGTTGTAAAGATGGAGAACCTGCATCGATACATCTGATTCACTTAGAAGTTGCAAGCCTAGCAATAGCCAGCCCACGCCTAAAGGCGCGGGGTCTCTGACTGCAATAACTATGTAACTGATTACATTGTTATAGTAACGCAATTATCCCTTAATGTCAATATAATTTTGTGTATTTTTTTGATTATTTTAATTAGATGGGAAGATTTTTTGTGACATATCATAAACGCGGTGAAAAAGGCTTAAATATCCGTGATATAGCGGCGTTAAGCGGCGTTTCGGTCGCAACGGTATCCAGAGTCATAAATAATAACCCCTCTGTTACTGTAAAGACCCGTGAAATGGTGTTAAGTGTTATACAGCAAAATGACTATGTGCCTAACGCTTTTGCCAGCGGCTTTGGACGTAACTCTATGAAAATTGTCGGCATTTTATGTACGGATGTCGCGAATTTGTATTACGCGAACGCCCTGTCTTTATTGGAACATGGACTGAGGCGCTATGGGTTTGACACATTGCTTTACTGCACGGGAACATTACTTACGGATAAAAAAGGCGCTATAACCGCGCTTTTACAGAGACGCGTAGACGCGATTTTTCTCATAGGTTCGGCATATCGAGAGGAGAGAGACAATCAGCACATTCGGGAAGCGGCCCAGCAAACCCCTATATTTTTCATAAACGCGTATATTCAACTGCCTAATGTCTATTGTGTGTATTGCGACGAGAAAGAAGCAATATTCAACACCGTTAAACAATTGGTTTCGGCGGGGATAAAAGATATTTTATATCTGCATGATATGCAAAAATGGGCATGGGCAGGCTCACAAAAACTGGCCGGATACAAAGAAGGGTTAGCAGCCTGCGGAATAAAAGAAAATCCTGATTTGATACAGGTGGTTGATTATGGGATCAACACTGTGCGAAATCGTGTTACCAAGATTTTGGCTAAACTGGACGAAGGTTCCAAATTCAATGGTATATTGGCTTCGGAGGACGTGTTGGCGATAGGGGCGCAAAAAGCTGTGTTATCGCAAAAAAAGAATATGGATATCTCTATTATTGGGTTCAATAATTCTCAGCTGGCGCTTTGCTGCACACCTGCCCTTACCAGTGTTGATAATATGTTGGATACTATTTGCCCTATGGCGGTCAATATGCTTAACCAACTGTTTAAAGGCGAAAAAATATCCTCAAAAGTGGTTGTTTCCGCTACGCTGGTAGAGCGCGAAACATTCAGAATAGACAAAAATAGCCACGTGTCCAAAATAGAAGATTGAATCTACGAAGCGCGGTATATGTTCCTTGACACCGAGTAAAACAAAAATATACGCGTCACGCCCACCCTTAGTTTGAAAAAATTTTATCAAAGTCTTTTTTTCTGCGCGAGTTATGGTATACTATGGTTAAGGGGAGTTTTTCGCCCCATTATTCTAAGGAGATGATACCAGTGGTAAAAATAGGTATTAATGGGTTTGGCCGTATCGGTCGTTTAGTATTGCGCGCCACTCTGGCCAGAGACGACGTACAGGTCGTAGCTGTAAACGATCCTTTTGTCGATCTTGACTACATGGCCTATATGCTGAAATATGATTCTGTACATGGTAAATATAACGGCGAGGTTTCGACCAAAGACGGTAAACTTGTCGTAGACGGCAAAGCAATCTCTGCTTACGCTTTCAAAGATCCTTCCGAAATCCCTTGGGGCACGGACGGCGCTGATTATATTGTAGAAGCCACCGGAGTATTTGCTACAACCGACAAAGCGTCGCTTCACTTTAAAGGCGGCGCGAAAAAAGTTATTATCAGCGCCCCATCCAAAGACGCGAAGATGTTTGTCATGGGCGTAAATAATACCGAATACACCAGCGACTTAAAGGTTGTTTCCAATGCTTCCTGCACGACCAACTGCCTTGCTCCGCTGGCGAAAGTCATTAATGACAAGTTCGGAATTATAGAAGGCTTAATGACCACTGTACACAGTACCACAGCCACGCAAAAAACCGTAGACGGTCCATCTAACAAAGACTGGCGTGGGGGTCGCGCGGCGGCGGCCAACATCATTCCATCTACTACAGGCGCGGCAAAAGCCGTTGGCAAGGTTATTCCAGAGCTTAACGGCAAACTTACGGGAATATCCATCCGTGTGCCAACCATCAATGTCTCTGTCGTAGACCTTACCTGTCGCCTTGAAAAAGGCGCCACCTATGATGAAATTAAGGCTGTTGTAAAGGCCGCTTCCGAAAATGAATTAAAGGGTATATTAGGCTATACCGAGGACTCTGTTGTTTCCACAGACTTTATCACCGATCCCCGTATTTCTGTCTTCGACGCCAAGGCCGGTCTCGCGCTTAACAGCAACTTTGTAAAGTTGATTGCCTGGTACGATAACGAGTGGGGCTACAGTAATAAGACAGTAGATCTGATTGCTTACATGGCAAAAATCGATGGATAATAGCTTTGAGTAGATAATAGCTTTGAGTAATCCAATGTCCCCATAAGCATAAATAAGTTTCTTGCTTATGGGGACGCAGGCTTATCTATTATATTTTTCTCCCGCTGTGTCAACAACTCATCGCCATAACCACAGTGTCAGGCGGTATCTGTCGCGGCTCTTCCTCCGCAGAAAGAGCTGTAAGAATAATAACACGCGTAGGCGCGGATATTGGGGATATAAAAAACTTTTTTATCGGTCGATAGACAAAATTTTTCCGGTTATAGTATGCGGCACCGGCGCTCCATATTGTGATTGTAATTAAGACGTTGCCAAGCAGCCTCTCAGCATGGCGCGGATTGCGGCGCACAGCGTGTAAGCGTCGTCAATTTCTCCGTCGCGCATCATAGTTAAAAATGTTTGTTTAGATACCAGATGAACCCTTTCTATGCCTTCCGTCTTATCAACCGAATAATTCAGAAACTTCAAGTCCGCAAGAAACAAAGCCGCTTTTCCGCCCATCATGCCCGAATTTTCCGACATATACCCCAAGGGCGTAATGTTTTTTATTACCCCTCCTATCTCCTCGCGCAATTCCCGCAGCGCGTTCTCTATTTCAGACAGACCCTTTTCCCCAAACCCACGCGGGATTTCATAAACGTATCGTCTAAGCGCGTGGCGGTATATTCTTATTAAACAGACTTTATCGTTATAAATCGGCAGTATGACAATACCGGGTACATTATCTTTATTAAAGTTGCGTATGTAAGTGCCGGGATGCGATCCCGGCTGAAAATACACGGCGTCTCGCAGCATTGTTATATATTGATCCTGATACACAACCCCGACTTGCGCCCATTCACGAGGTAACCCTTTGTCCGCAAGCCTGCGCGCCATATCTTGCTCTATCTGTTCAATTTTCGTTTCGTCGGTAATTATATGAATACCCGCGTTATCAGAATCAGGGTTCCTAAACAACGCCGGGTAATCATGTACAAATTCAAAGTATTGCTCGCGATTTATCATGTTATCCTCCGTTAGGCGCGGTTTAGCTGTGCGTGTTTTATTGGAATATAGTCCGTTGTACTAAATCGTCTGTCAGCCTCAACTTTTAGGGTGTTAAGAAAATTGGCGGTATTGGAGGTTCTAAAGCGGAATATTTCAAGATCCGCCGAGATTCCCGCGCTGTATGCAGAAAGTATACCTCTGCCAGAAAACGTACTGTTATTATAAAGCATGTCACTGTTAGAAAAAATAATGCTTCCCACAGACGCGCCTATTATGGAAGCCTCGCTGAAATGATTTCTGGCGATATTAACAGTGTCTTTATCGGCGGTATACGCTAGAGTTAATTGCCCTCCTCCGGCGTTAAATTGTATTGTAGCCGTCTTTGAAACAGGCATTGTCTTGCCTTCCGCAATGCGTTTCATTTTTACAATCCGATTGCCCAGCCGATCGTGAGCCGCGCTCACTTGACCAGTAAGTTTTAAAACCTCCGTAATACTCGCGCTTGCCGCCATCCGCTGCAATAGAGTTGAATATTCAATCCATTCGTCCGTCCCGCGCAGTTCAACTATATCTGTCAGCGTAATAATGTCTAAATTCGCTGGGATTTTCAAATTAACTTGCTTATCCAAGGCTATTTGCTTTAACGACTCTTGTATCTCCGCTATTTCTATAACGGGGACTTCCTCCTGCTGCGATTTCATCATAGCGTAAATCAGGTCCGTTCTGGACATGGCATACGCGGGCGAGAGAGAATGTATTCCCAACGCCATTGGCAAATTGTTTGTATAACAGCAGTCTATCAATCGTTTAATTTCTCTGGAAAATGGTTTATTAGGATCTATCCGGCTTTCAAAGGCGTTGGTATTGTCTCTTATAACCAGTTTTTTATATAACTCTTCCCGCGTTATAGCCGCCTTCCGTTCATTCTCAGTTTTTTCCATTTGATCTAAATTAAAGTCGGTTATAACATCCGGCAGAGCTTTTATAATGTATCTGGTTAATTCTTTTGCTCTTTGCGGGTTAAGCGACTTAGCCAAGGCATGGGCTATATTGATGCCGCTGGACGCCTGCATTACCATAGCCGCGAACGAATCCGCCAACCTTATTATCCCGTCTTTGTTTCTTTCGTCGTCTTTGCTGAATTTAAGAGAAGTAACGTCGGTATTACGGCAAATAGAAATCCACTGATCCAACTGCTCGCTATTTGTGGTATATCCCGCGGGTCTTTGATCTGGCGTCAGCTCATTGTAAAGATATACATAGATATTTTGGTTGTTAAGCAACGACTCCAACGAGCGTCTGTCGGATTTATTTTTATAGATGTTAAGCAGCGCCGCGGAGTTTTGAAAAGCGGCGCGTTGAATAACTGTCAATGGAGAATTAATCAGCGCGCGCTTTAATTCCAATATTGCGGAGCCGGTAATTTGAGCGGATAATTCCGGGGAAGTAAGCGAATTATTGATTGGATCCGCGTAAATGCGTTCTTCCACTTCTCTGGTAAGCATTTGATTATCCAGCGCAAGCGGCATTACAGGCACAAGACCCTTTATATCCGAAGGTTCGTGGATTGTATACACGCGCCGGCTCGTAATCGGATTAAGTTTAGGCGTTTCGGTTTTCGCTCGCCTGCTCTGTTCCTTAAGTACGGATGCCGCTATCTCATTTAAAGACGCCTTTGTTGTCTTGCCGATCGAATCGGGGTTAAAAACACGCCGCATATCAGCGCGAAAATGAATATGCGCCTTTAGCTTTTCTTGACAGATTTGGCACTTATGTATACGCGTATTAACATCGTGCAAAAATTCGCGGTCGTCGCCATTAACATAACCGGGCTTTAAAGATAGATATTGTTTTATTTCTTTAGTTTGCAAATGTTCGTGCTCCATTATATAAAAACCCCTCTGTGTCGTCCGACATCTGAAAATAAAGCGTGACTTTATTTCCGCTGGTCAAGCGCTAAAACATAAAACCCTCCATATAAGGCTTCAACCTGTTTAGAATTGTGTTTCTCCATCCATACGAATTCTCCGCTTTTTTATTTTCTAAAAAAACATAAAACTCTTTTCGCATACCCGACGACGTAGTTTTTAATAAACGATTTCGCATAACGCTCATAAGATCGGGACGCCTGAAAAATCTGTGATATATTTCGCTGATTATACCGCAGACTTCCCCTTGGTCGTATTTTTCTTCCTGTAATATTCTTAATAATCGCAATGAATTCGGCTCTATAAATGAGATTATATGAAAAGTCAATATCTTTTCTTCGGTTATATTCCTGCTTTTTGGAAACGTCTCCTTATCTTTATCCAATCCATTCAAAATATCAAAGAAGTTTTTATACAGTGAAGCTGTCTCTATCAGGTAAATCCCCTCGCCGGGGATAATCTCGTCAAAGCCAAAGCTTTTGATATTAGCTATAAGCGTATAATTCAAAGACAGATCCAGCAATTCACACAATGACTCATTTCCGGTTCTGTAAGCAAGTACAATACGCTCAAACTCATTTTCATAAAACTTTTCAATTATGCTTTTTTTACCGCCCAAGTCGGTGATCCCCAGTATGGTATCTAAAAACCATTCAACTTCAAAATAGTATTTTTTGAATAAATCCCTAAGGCGCTTGCTAATATATTGTTTAATCTCTTGTTTATCCGCCGGGTCTGTTTG
>JAISRJ010000223.1 GCA_031273705.1 Clostridiales bacterium | reverse complement strand
GGTTGAGTTTTTCAGCACCGACAGCGAACAGAAGCTGCGCGGGGGTAAGCGTGATGTTTTATTTGTGAATGAAGCAAATGAACTTGCATTTCTGGAGTTTCAACAGTTGAAAATGCGTACAACCCGCCTTGCCATAGTCGATTACAATCCGTCATTTTCGGACGAGCATTGGATATGCGAACTGAATAAAGATAAGCGTACCTATCATTTTATAACCACCTACAAAGATAATCCGTTTCTGGAACAGGTTGTGATTGATGAAATTGAAAGTCTTAGAACGAAAAACTCCACACTTTGGCAGGTGTACGGATTAGGTTTGCAGGCGGTTATCGAAGGTTTGATTTTCAGAAATATCGAACTGATTGATGAAATTCCGGAGTATGTGAAGAAACGGTGGGTTGGTCTGGACTTCGGATTTGCCAACGACCCTTCGGCGGGAGTAGATGTCGGATTGTTGGGTAACACGCTGTATATTGATGAAATATGCTACAAAACACAGATGCTGTCGTCGGATATAATCAGGGTTTTGAAGCGCGAGTGCAGCGGTCGGAAAATCATATCGGAGAGCGCCGATCCCCGTTTGGTTCAGGAAATTTATAACGCAGGAGTAAATATTCACGCAGTCGTAAAATATAAGGGCAGCATTGAGGCGGGGATAACTAAAATGCTGGAATATAAGATATGTATCACAAAGCGCAGTACAAACGTTATCAGAGAGTTCAGGAATTATACCTACCGGCAGGACAAGGAGGGCAAGTTCCTGAACGAGCCTATAGACGATTTTAATCACGCCATAGACGCCGCTCGATATGTCATATTGAATGAGGTTTTGGGAAGCAACAGAAAACCGGTAAACCTGTCGCGGCTTGCACGGAATGCGCATTGAGGGGGGGGTGCGGTCGTCGTGAAAAGTTTTAAGGACTTTAAAGAATTTAAGGACTGTAAGGAGATTATTCTTTGCATTTACGAAATTTTTTGTATCTTTGCGCCCAGATACCGAAATACAATTTTGTATTTAACCAATTAAAGACCGGTAAGTTTCTCCGGACACCTAAGACGTGAAGGTATTCAGCTGTACTACGGTACGTGCGCTGCGGGTAGGATTTTCTATACCGCCTTGAAAAAAGCTAATGGACAAACATTAGCTTTTTTATTACCAAATTTTACGCACTTTCCCCTTTTCATATACCCAAACCTCTTTTATTGTATATTTTGCAAAACTTTTATCATGAAGTCTTCGCCTTATATTATTTATAATAAACCTGTCTGTACACCCTTTGTTATTATTGATTATTATTCGCTCTGATTGTTTTGCGCCGTGTGAAATCATCTTCGATATTTTTTTCTTCGTAAATGGCGGCTCAAAACTCTCATATTCATAAAATACACCGTCAATAATCAGGTCAGGACATTTCCAGTCGTATATTGTTCCTTTCAATGCCCCGAATACTTGTTTATATGCTACATCCTTAAAATGCGGATTAGTCGTTATCTGTACGATTTTACCTTGTTCAGCCAAATCCCTTGCAATTGTTATCAAATCTTTATGGTCTGATTTTTTCTCATAGCTGTCCATTATCTCAATACGTCCGCCGTTGCTAAACTCCTTGTATAGCGCAAAGTCCGTGTGTGGCACGGAAATCGGCTTTATCTCTTTTACGGACAAACTTTGTGACGCCGATTCTTTTATCCCGGCTGCTGCTTGTTTTGTTAATTCTACTTTGTTACCCATGTGAGTACTGTTATCTTGCAGAAAATAAGGAAGCGATTTTGCTTTTGCAATACGTTCTTCGTTTTTCTGCACCCATTTATTGAATCCTTCCGGCACGGTGGTAACTTTGTTCACACTTTCGCCGTCCAATTCTTCGCCGTTGAGGATTTTTTCCGTGTCGGCTTCCACTTCTTCGGGAGTTTTTAAAACGCTTATTACATGGCATCTACATTGCGGATGCCAACCTGTAAACTTAAATTCCTTCGGGTATTTGCCTTTCAGGTCGTCGCAAATGTCGGTAAACGGGACGCCGTTCAGGGTGTGGTTGTTGGATAAACGTACTTCGATGCCCACGACAAAGTCCAGCTGCTGCCATCGCTCGTGGTCGGCGGTGCGGTATGCCATGTTTGTTTCGGTTCGGGCAAGGCGCATGGCGTTCTTGTAGCTGCTTCGATAAACACCTGTTCCGGGATGAAAGTTTCTGGCGGCTTCGGAAAGTCGCAGTTGCCCGTGTTCATCCCGCACCCGCCGGAACAGTTTGTCGGGATATTGGAGATATTGTTTCAGGTCACGTGCCATCTCTTGTGCCGAAAGTCCGGTGCGGATGCCCAAATCCAGCCCCATTTCAATCTCTCCTTTGAATTGGTTGGTATATTTCCAAACACGGTCGGATAGGTTCAGACCGGCGGTTTTGCGTTTGAGAAACGCCTCACGAGCATTGTCATTATTGTTGAAATACCGCCGCTCCTGTTCCTTTGTAAGTTTTCCGATATTGTCGCCGAACACCCACTGTGCAAGTTCGCTGTTTTTGTTGTTGCTCAAGGTCCATTCGGCTTCCACGCCGTTCACAATAGCCACTTGCATGTCGTTTTTCAGCGATTTTAGCAGTTTTTCGATGCGTGCCTTAGTTTGCGGGTAGTCGTCGAAGGAAAACGGTTTATCGGGATTGAAATCGTGGAGCGTAGCGCCGATAGCCGCCGCCTCACGTGCGGCATCCTGATAAATCCTGTCAATCTGCTTTGCGTAGCGTTCGATGTTTTTCAGATGTTGCGCATCGTATTTATTTAATCCTTTTTTTGCCATTTTCGCTCGAAAAATTCACATTGTTCACTGCATAATAAGTTTGCGCACTGCCTCTTATGACACATGCACATAAACGGTTTATTCTCCCAATTGCGCCCATACCACGAGTGACT
>JAISRJ010000203.1 GCA_031273705.1 Clostridiales bacterium | reverse complement strand
TTTTTGTATCGATATTTTATACCCAATACATTCTCGGCATGGTTAGTCATAGTACCGAGTATAGCGGACAGCCACATCCAAAAAACCGCGCCAGGCCCTCCGGAAGCGATGGCTGTCGCTACACCCGCTATATTGCCGGTGCCAATAGTGGCGGCAAGAGCGGTACACAATGATTGAAACTGCGAGATTGAGTGTTTATCATCAGTTTTTACGACACTCTTGTTTTTAAAAACCGCTAAGAATGTAGCTTCTAACCACATTTTGAATTTTGTAGCCTGAAAAAACCGCGTGCGTATAGTGAACATTAAACCGATCGCCAAGAAGAAAAACAACATAACAGGACCCCATACAATCCCGTTAATCGTACTATTCGCATTCTCGAGCGCCTTAACAAACCCGTCCATAACAAACCCCCTAATAGTATGTAAAAAGGGGCGCATAATCCTACACAGGATAATACGCCTTTGTCCTTGTTATATTATATAATTTTTGTGATTAAATGTCAATGTCCATATTTTTTACAACTTGCCTTTACAACTTGCCACTTGCCTTTACAACTTGCCACTTGCCTTACAACTTGCCTAGCCCTGCACAATCGAAATTTTTTATTGACAGCATAGTCTTTTTCTGATATAATCTTATTAAATTAAATAAATAACTACTGTGAAAAGGAATAGTACGCTTTTTTTCGTTTTCAGAGAGCCGTTAGCCACATACCTTGTGTGGTCGCTGTGAAACGGTATCGAGTAAAAGCCGAACTCGCCTTGGAGTAGCCGACTGAAATTTGAGTAGGTTTGGACGGAAGCTCACCGTTATAAGAGCAGGATATTATTGTATCCGGCAGAGTGTGCCCTTTTTGGGGGTAAATTAGAGTGGTACCGCGAAACCTAAACCCTTTCGTCTCTTTTTATAGAGATGAAAGGGTTTTTTGATTTTATGGCAAACCACACACCACCATAGACAGCCGGAAATATTATGACAAGGGTGTTTTGATTTGAATTTCTTGAAGTATAGCGCTTTTAAACCTATATTAAAAATCGATCGCAAATGGCCGGGGCGGATTATCGAAAAAGCCCCCATTTGGTGCAGTGTGGATTTGCGAGACGGAAATCAAAGTTTGGAAAATCCGATGAATTTGGTTCAAAAGCTGGACTTTTTTAGTTTTTTAGTTGAAACAGGTTTTAAAGAGATAGAGATTGGTTTTCCGGCGGCTTCCGAGACTGAGTACAGCTTTACACGAGCATTAATCGAAGGCGGATTGATACCGAATGACGTGGTTATTCAGGTACTTACTCAATCTCGTGAGCATATCATCAGAAAGACGTTTGAGGCAATACAAGGCGCTAAAAAAGCAGTCGTGCATTTGTATAATTCGACATCTGCTCTACAGCGCGAAGTTGTTTTTAATATGAGTAAACACGAGATCACACAGTTGGCGGTTGACGGCGCGGCACTTATTAATAAATTGGCGAATGAGTATGGACGAGAGAAATTTATTTTTGAATACTCACCTGAGAGTTTCACCGGTACGGAACCGGATTACGCCGTGGAGATCTGCAACGCGGTTCTGGATGTCTGGAACCCTTCACCGAATAATAAAGTAATAATAAATCTGCCGTCCACTGTAGAAATGTCGACGCCCAACGTATATGCGGATCAAATAGAATATGTGTGCGATCACATAAATTATCGAGATAGTGTAATTATCAGTCTGCACGCCCATAATGACCGGGGAACCGCCGTAGCCGCGACGGAATTAGGGGTTATGGCAGGCGCGGATCGTGTGGAAGGTACTCTGTTTGGGAACGGTGAACGCACCGGCAATGCGGATATTTTAACAATCGGAATGAATTTGTATTCTCAAGGTATTGATCCCAAACTGGATTTTTCTAAAATAGACGACATGGTATCTATTTACGAACGTTCGACAGGGCTTGTTGTACATCCTCGTCATCCATACGCGGGCGCACTGGTGTTTACGGCTTTTTCCGGCTCTCATCAAGACGCGATTAATAAAGGATTGGCGCGGTTAAAGGACCATCCCGATCATTGGGAAGTCCCATATCTGCCTATAGATCCGACGGATGTAGGTCGGACCTACGCGCCGATTATCAGAATTAACAGTCAATCAGGCAAGGGCGGCGTCGCGTTTATTTTAGAGCAAAACTTTGGGATAGATATGCCAAAAGCCATGCAGGTACATTTTGGCGATGTGGTGAAGCACCA
This sequence comes from Clostridiales bacterium, assembly GCA_031273705.1. Classification (GTDB taxonomy): domain Bacteria; phylum Bacillota; class Clostridia; order Lachnospirales; family WQUN01; genus JAISGK01. The sequence goes on along the minus strand of JAISRJ010000203.1, from coordinate 1,413 downwards.
CACCGATAAGTGTGGATCGGAGATTCAGCCGGATAAGATCTTCGAGCTGTTTAAACAGGAATATATATCCGAAACCCCCGTCTCTCTCTTTAAATTTATGGATACTACCAACGGTGAAACAATCGTCGAGGCAAAATTAAATATCGACAGCGAGTTAAGGATCATAACCGGCAGGGGGGAAGGAATTATAGACGCGTTCTGCCAGGCTTTACGAGATACGATGCGGATACAATTTGAAATTAATCAATACAGCGAGCATTCATTGGAATACGGCTCGCGTTCCAGGGCTATTACTTATGTAGAGATAAGCGGCGCCGACCATAAAAAATATTATGGCGCCGGTATCAGCGGCAGTATCAGCCGGTCGTCACTTAGGGCGGTTGTAAGCGCGGTTAATAATCTTATCTCGCATTAAGAGCTTATATTATTATTCAACAAACGCAAAAACGCCCCGGGAAAATAAAGACAAAGTATGCCGAGAAATCAAAAAACGCCCGCGGACAAAATTATTTTTGTTGCAGGCGTTAATTTTCGACCATTTCTTCACACATTCTCTGCTATATAATAAATCAGCTTCTCCGATTCCTCCCACCCAAGACAAGGGTCGGTTATGGACTTTCCATATACATGCTCGCCGATTTTTTGCGCGCCTTCCTCTATATAACTTTCAATCATCAGCCCCCTTACCATTCTGCGAATGCTGTCACTGTATTTCCGGCTGTGTATAATCTCTTTCGCAATACGCGGCTGTTCATAAAACAACTTCCCAGAGTTTGAGTGATTAACATCCAGTATAATCATTGGGTTTTGCAGACCTCGCCGTTGATACATCTCCACAGCCAACGACAGATCTTCATAATGATAATTGGGAATACTCGTTCCGCGATGGTTTACAGAACCGCGCATTACCGCGTGAGCCAACGGATTTCCGCTGGTACGCACTTCATTGCCCTGATATATAAAAGAATGGCTGCCCTGAGCCGCCTGTATGGAATTGAACATTACATTAAAATCTCCGCTGGTAGGGTTCTTCATACCCACAGGCAAGTCTATTCCGCTGGCTGTCAAGCGGTGCTGCTGATCCTCCACGCTGCGCGCTCCTATGGCGATATAGCTTAACATATCCTCACAGAAGACCAAATTATCAGTGTACAGCATTTCATCCGCGGCAGTCATACCGGACTCATTCATTACCCGAGTGTGCATCCGCCTTATAGCCAATATTCCATCCAGCATATTGGATTCTTCTGTAGGGTTAGGCTGATGCAGCATTCCCATATATCCTTCACCGGTTGTGCGCGGTTTGTTGGTATAAATACGCGGTATGATGAATAGTTTATTCCTAACTTTGCCATAAACTTTCGCCAAGCGAGAGACATACTCGCAAACAGAGTCCTCATCATCCGCGGAGCA
>JAISRJ010000157.1 GCA_031273705.1 Clostridiales bacterium | reverse complement strand
CCGCGGCAGCGATTCGCCGATTGCCTGAATAATCGCGGATTTTTCTTCGGGTTTTAAGGCTTTGCCTTTAGAAAGCTCTTTACTAAATTTCAAAAGGGTCGTAATGTTTCCGGCTTTCGTATCTTCCATTTGCTCCGCGTATCGGCGGAAAATCTCACGTTTTTCCGGTTCCAGTTTTTGAAAGGCGTCTTTATTAAATAAAGTCTCTATGTCAACCGGCATTATATCCCTCCGTCCAAATTGTCGTTCCGTAACCCCTCCAGTCGGGACAAAATTTCTTGTAATTCCATCGCTTTTACCAGCAGATCGATCACGCACTGTTTTTGATAACTTACATGAGGCCGCATAGATAATAACATTCCATATCGCCAGTCTCCCTCTTGACTGTAAGAATCAGACGAACGCTTCCCGCAAATCTCGACCAGGTTCTGAATTTCCATAAATTTTATCCATATGCCCAATGCCTTATGGTGCCGAGGATCCACATATCTCATGGCGGATTTTACCGCCTTTATAGATGGAGAAGTAAATGCCTCGTCGAAAATCCTGTAGGAGGTTTCTTCTTCATTAATTTCGCTATGTAATTCAAAATCGTCGTGGTGATCATGTCGGTCAAAATCCTGGGAGTCATGAAATTGATGGATGTCATGAGCATAGTCTTCATCACGAATGTCATGTCCCTCGCGCTCTTCCCGGTCTGTCCATGTACTGTCATATGTCGTCGGATTAGAATCGGGTTCCTCCCGCTTCATAGTCTGATAAACCCGTAAGATTTTAAGTATCTTTTCCATGTCAATGTTTCACGCTTCTTCCGGGACGTCGGTATTAGAATTTTTGTTATCTTCACTGGTATCGGCGTTGCTGTTTATCATTTGCTGGAGCATTCTGGCCTGCTCCATTAAATTCTCAAAGTCCATATCATCACCCGAATTTTTCTATACGGTATGTTTTTATATGGTATGAAAAGAAATTGTAAATTATGAGCGGGATGTGATAATATGTTTATGCTGCGTCTGAATACAGTTTTTAGATATAGTATCCCAACGGGATCCCATGGAGAGAAAAATTTTATGGAACACAAAGTTGTCACCAAAGATAAAATGTTGGATTTGTTAAGACAAATACGCGACGGGCGCATATCACCGGAGGACGCCGTAACCTACTTGCAAACCGAGCCGTTTGAAGATTTAGGTTACGCCAATATTGACCTGCACCGCGGATTGCGCCAGGGCGTGAGTGAAGTTATATATGGTAAAAATAAAACTCCCGATCAAATATTGGGCATAGTTAACGCTATGATTGGAAAGGGATTAAGTGATATTTTGGTTACCCGTATGTCAGAGCAAGCCGCAGAACTACTTGAAGATTCCGGAATTGCTTTGGAATATCATACAATTCCACGATTAGGTATAGCGCTTAAAACAGAAAAAAAGTTGGAAGGTTCTATTGTAATCGCCTCGGCGGGAACAAGTGATATGGCCGTTTGTGAAGAAGCCGCGCTAACCGCCGAAACCTTCGGCAGTAGGGTAACACGTGTCTACGATGTGGGGGTAGCCGGATTAAATCGGCTGTTAGCCAGATTAGATGTTTTATCGACCGCGAATGTTATTGTAACCGTCGCCGGTATGGAAGGGGCGTTAGCCAGCGTAATTGGCGGCTTGGTAAGCTGCCCGGTTATCGCCGTGCCTACGAGTGTGGGTTACGGAGCTAATTTTGGGGGATTATCCGCACTGCTTTCCATGCTTAATTCCTGCGCCAGCGGGGTGTCTGTCGTTAATATAGATAACGGATTTGGGGCGGGGTATCTGGCTAACAGTATAAATTATTTAGCTTGCAAAGGAGGAACGAAGTGAAAACTCTATATTTGGAATGCAATATGGGCGCCGCCGGAGATATGTTAATGGCGGCATTGTACGAATTAATCGAGGATAAAGAGGCGTTTATAAGTAAAATGAATGCCTTGGGGCTGGCGGAAGTCGCGGCCGAAGAATCATTTAAGTGTGGAATTAAAGGCACTCATATGCGAATTCGCATTGACGGAGTCGAAGAAGCGGACCTCATGGATCATGAACACAGGCGCCATCACGCCCATGAACACGAACATCATCACGCCCATGAACATGCTCATGAACATCACTACGAGCATGATGATGAACATGAACATCACCATGTAGAGCATTCTCATTCGGGATTGTCGGACATAACCGAATTAATTAATTCCCTTACAATCCCCGACACCGTTAAGGCAAACGCGATAGATGTTTACCGCCTAATAGCCGAGGCGGAGTCCTTGGCTCACGGTCGCCCTATTTCCGATATTCATTTTCATGAAGTCGGCACAAAGGACGCCGTTGCCGACATAGTTGGTGTGTGTGTGTTAATGGAACTGCTCTCGCCGGATGAAATAGTGGTTTCGCCGATAAATTTAGGCAGTGGATTTGTTAATTGCGCACATGGGTTATTGCCTGTTCCGGCCCCGGCGACCGCACATATATTGCATGGTGTACCCACCCATGGCAGCGGCTTTAACGGCGAGCTTTGCACGCCGACAGGAGCGGCTTTGTTAAAACATTTCGCCACCACATATAATCATATGCCGAATATCAACCTCTTAAAGATCGGTTATGGTATGGGTAAAAAAGATTTTAAAGCCGCCAACTGTGTTCGCGCGTTTTTGGGTGAAGGAAATAATTTATTTGACGCGTATTCAAAAAGCCAATCTGCCGACGACCAGATAGCCGAGCTTGTATGTAACCTTGATGATTGCTCCGGCGAAAGAATAGGATTCTGCGCGCAGCTTCTTTTGGAAGCAGGTGCGTTGGACGCGTTTACCACTCCGATATATATGAAAAAATATCGCCCGGCGACTCTTCTCACATGTCTGTGCGAAACAAATAGAGCGGATTATTTCGCAAAGCTGATGTTGAAGCATACAACGACATTTGGTATAAGAAAATCTATCTGCGACAGATATGTTTTGTCCAGAGAATATAAAACAGTTTCTACAAAATATGGAAATATACGTGTTAAAAGCAGCGGCGATAAATTCAAACCGGAGTACGACGACTGCGTAAGCGCCACGCGAGAATATAATGTCACACTTGACGAAATACAAAGGGAAATAAATTGGGTTATGCAAAAACCTTGAGTTTTGGGCGTTTAAGCAAAACGGCGGGTACCCGCGGTTTTGCTTTTTTATCAAATGCGCCTTGATATACTCCTCAGGCTTTAGGCGTTGGGAGTATGTCAATCTATTGTTTCAGCGCGATTATTGTGATACAATTGGCGAAGTAATTTTATGGGATGTGTTCTTATGCAAGAAATTGTAAAAACATTGCTTTACGCGTCCACTATCCGATCATATATAAATGTGGAAGCTATCTTTGCCGATGAAACAGATACTTATTTAACTCCAAGTGAACCCAAACTAGGTGAAAAGATTACTTTGCGACTCCGCACCGCTCGTAATAATGTTTCCGGCGTTTTTATACACTTCGTCCAGGACGGCCTTGATAAGACACGGGCACGAAGCAATTTCCCGAAACCCTGCCGATGAAAAAAAGCCGTGGTTCGGAAATATTTGACTTTTACTCTATTACTATAAAAGCCTTTAAAACGCGGTATTTCTTTTCACTGTCAAAGGATAACGCTGTTTACTATTATAATAAACGCGGTTTGGATCGCGAAGTGAATCACACTTATAATTTCTCGATTATTCCAAATTTTATTACCCCGAAATGGGCAAAGGGCGCGGTAATGTACCAAATTTTTGTAGATCGATTCTGTAATGGCAAAAAGTCTAATGATGTGGTGAACAATGAGTATCTGTACTTGGGGCGAGCCGCCACTTGTGAGACTAATTGGAACGCGCCTGTCCCCCGTGAGGATTATTGTAATTTTTATGGCGGAGATTTGCAGGGTGTTATTGATAAATTGGATTACTTAACGGACTTAGGTGTGGAAATTATTTATCTTAGTCCGGTGTTTGTCTCCCCCAGTAGCCATAAATATGATATTCAGGATTATGACTTTATAGATCCGCATTTCGCCGAGATAATTGTAGATGAAGGCGAACCATTGCATTACGATAAATTTCACAATCGCTACGCTACTAAGTATATCAGTCGAACGACGAATAATGTCAATCTTTTAGCAAGCAATCAACTGTTCGCGCAATTTGTGGCAATCGCTCACGAGCGCGGTATAAAGGTTATTTTGGACGGCGTGTTTAATCACTGCGGCGCGTTTAACAAATGGTTGGATAAGGAGAATTTTTATTCAGGTAAGGGCTATGCGATGGGTGCTTATCGTGATGAAAACAGTCCATATCATGATTTTTTTAAATGGTATGACCACAACTGGCCAAATAACGACTGCTATGACGCCTGGTGGGGATATGATAACCATCCCAAGCTAAATTATGAGACTTCTAAAAGATTATATGAATATGTATTGAATATTGGTAAAAAATGGGTCTCGCCTCCTTTTAACGCGGATGGCTGGCGATTGGATGTGGCAGCCGACTTGGGGGGCAGCGAGATATTTAATCACCAATTTTGGAAAGATTTCCGTAAAGCGGTTAAAGGGGCTAACCCCGAAGCGATAATCTTGGCGGAACACTATGGCAGTCCCAAAAATTGGCTGCAAGGCGACGAATGGGACACCATAATGAATTACGACGCTTTTATGGAGCCGATAACGTGGTTTTTGACAGGTATGGAGAAACACAGTGAGGCGTTTGACGCCGGTCGATTGTGTAACGCGATGGATTTTGAAAATTCTATTCGTGAAAATATGTCTTTCATGACCGCGCATTCTTTAATGTCGTCCATGAATGAACTAAGCAATCATGACCATTCGCGATTTTTAACCCGCACAAATATGAAAGTCGGCAGGCTGCACACCGTAGGCGCGGCGGCGGCGGACGCGGGCGTAAACCTGGGCATTATGATGGAGGCTGTCGTCTTTCAAATGACTTGGCCCGGCAGCCCCACTATATATTACGGTGATGAAGCCGGGATGACCGGATGGACTGATCCCGATAACCGAAGGACATATCCTTGGGGCAAAGAGAATAAATCGTTGATTGCTTTTCATAAATCCCTTATTGGATTTCGGAAAAAATACGGCGCTTTAAAAGTAGGTTCCGTTATCTTTTTATATAATGATTATGGAATAATCACATACGGCAGGTGGGACGACAAGGATAGAATTCTAGTCGCGCTGAATAATAACATTGAGGGTAAGTTATTTAAAATTCCCGTTTGGAAGATGGAGTGCGCCCTAAATGGGTCGATGGAGTATTTGCTGAACGCCGCCGAAGGTAATTGGAGTACGGACGCTAAAAAGATCGACATTATAGACGGTTGGATTACGATTAATGTCGGAGGCTATGGCTGCGCGGTGCTGCGGGAAAAAGTCTGAGCAGACTTCACGGGAGAAGCGCGTCAACTTATAATAAATGTGAAAGCAATGGGAAGTTCAAATAGTGCAAAATTTGAAACAGTTGGTGGGATTAAATTAAATGATACCGAATATGGAGCAAGCGCAAGTCATTTTTGAAAAATATAACAAGGAACCTTTTCACTTGCGCCACGCGCGGGTGGTTTCCGGCGTTATGCGATATTTCGCCGGGGAATACGACCCAAACAACACTGAATATTGGGCGGTCGTTGGGCTTTTACACGATATTGATTTTGAACTGTACCCGCATGAGCACTGTATTCGCGGTGAAGTACTGCTGCGTGAAAATGATGTGGACGAAAGTATCATACGCGCGGCCATGAGCCACGGATGGGGTTTGGTTCCCACTCCTTATGAACCTACTCATATTATGGAGAAAATATTATTCGCCACGGACGAACTTACCGGGTTAATCGGTGCGGTCGCGGTTATGCGCCCGTCTAAAAGTGTTTTGGACCTGGAGCTGCGCAGTGTAAAGAAGAAGTTTAAAGACAAAAAATTTGCCGCGGGATGTTCTCGAGATGTAATTATCAGCGGCGCGGAGGCTTTGGGCTGGTCGCCGGAAGAACTTATAGAGCGTACTATTCTTGCCATGCGCACTATACCGGGGGAATGACAGTATACTCACGAGCGTAAGCGTT
>JAISRJ010000138.1 GCA_031273705.1 Clostridiales bacterium | reverse complement strand
CTAAGCCGTTCCGAATAATATTATGGAAATACATTGAGTTTCGATCCGCCAGCAACGCGGCAAGCAGTTCTGTTTTAGCTGTCAATTGCGCGTCGCCTCGTTCGCAGGTTACAAAATTTACGGCTACGCTTGCCGCTCCATCTCCTACATAATCCGCTTTAATGAATTTAGTGTCGTCGAACTTCTGTTGAAGCGCGTAAACCGGTTTTTTTGGCGCCTGGGTTAAGTCAAAATCAGACAAATACCTTTCATTTAATAAATTGAGAGTCTTTGTCAGATCTTGCTTGCCGTACAAAATTATAACGGCGTTGCCGGGGTGATAATAATCTTCATACACTTTTCTGAAATTATCGTATGTCAATTCGGTAATATACTCCGGCGAACCGCCGGAATCGTATTTATAAGCCGTGTCCGGAAACAATGATTGAAAGATTGCTCTTGACAGATATGTTTCGTCGTCGGAATAAGCGCCTTTCATTTCGTTGTAAACCGTGCCGTTGTAGATGTCGCCGTTCTTTCTCCAACCTTCTTTTTTAAAAATATTCTCATCTTTCATAGCGCTCGGAAAAAATATATTATCCAGATAGGTAGTAATTAACATCCTGTATTCATTTTCGTCACGTGAAGCCAGAGCATAGTAAGTAAAATCGGGGAATGTCATGGCATTCAAAAAAGTCGCTCCCGAATGATTAAGCAGGTAGGAAAAAGGTTTGTGCTCAGCCTTTTCAGAAGATTCCAGCAAGCAGTGTTCCAATATATGATTAACGCCCGTGTTATCCGTGGCGGGTGTGCGAAAACCTATTCCAAAGGTTTTTTCGGTATCGGCGTTTTCGTAATAAACCAGTTCCACGCCGGATTGCTCGTGTTTCATCTTTATTATAATACCGTCGTACTGTTCGCAGTTCTCCCGTGAAACCTCCACAAAGCCGCTGTCATCGGCCATTACCGACATTGGAAACAAAACGCACATTAACAATACGGTACATGAAATTATTTTCTTCAATTCATTCTCTCCTAATATAATTATTTTTCTTTTTCTAGTATTCTGCAATAATGGTAAAAAAATTCTGTGTTAAACTTTAATTATACTCGCGAGCGTAAACATCTGCCGACGACATACGAGGATTTTTATCGCGAAGCAAAGAAGATGGTCGCGCCCCGCGTACCATCAAGGTACGCAAGCAGCCGGTTGATGTGGAATTGCGCTAAAAAGACAGTACGTGTGGCGAATGCTTCCGTTTACGAGTATAAGAGTGGATGCGAGAAGGGGGTTGTGAAATGAGGTCCGCGACTAAAAAATTCTTTCGTAACTTGATAATTATTTTTGTTGTACTGTTTGGCGGCATTTTCGCTATGTACGGGGCAGAGACGGTTACAGAGTTCTTTGAAGATGATTCAAAGGTTAATTTTATCGTGTTTGGGTTGGATAAAAGTCAAAAACGCTCCGACTCCATGATTTTGGGGCAGTTTGACCCTTCCGATGAAAGTCTTGAATTGGTGTCGGTGCCCAGAGACACGTTGATCAGCACGGACCAGGGGCAGATGAAGCTTAACGCGGCATACAGCGTCAGCCGCGAATTCGCGATAGAGCAAATAGAAAATTTGTTGGGTGTGACTTTACCCTACTACATAACTATAAATTTAGAAGCTTTTAAGGATGTTGTAGACGAGATAGGCGGCGTGGAATTTGAAGTGCCGTTTCGCATGAGGTACTATGACCCCGCGCAAAATTTGAATATAGATTTAGAGCCGGGATATCAAACTTTAAACGGAATACAGGCGGAAGGTTTGGTGCGTTTCCGTAAGTCCAGCGACGGATCGCATTCGGAGTATAACGATTGGGACAGAACATTAACCCAGCAGGAATTTGTTAAGGCAGTGCTGATGAAATTCTCACAGCGTGAGAATGTAGATATTCCAAAGATTGCGGGAATATTTTTGGAATATGTGGAAACAAACGTGGATATTGCCATGATTACTAAATATTGGAAATATGTTAAAACTATATCCCCCGAAAATATTTATACCCAGACTTTAGTCGGGCACGATGAAAGACTGAACGGGCTGTGGTATACTATTTTGAACCTGGAGGAATCGCAGATAATAGTTGATAATATCTTTAACGAGCCGGTGCGGTCTGAAGGGTCGCAGGGTAAGAGTATAGCGGTGCTTAACGGTGGATTGGCTTCTGGGTTGGCGGCGCGAAACAGGGATTATTTAACCAGCCGGGGCTTTGAGGTTTCGGATGTTGGGGATTATAATGGAGAGAGAGTGGACTATACGAGGATATTTGTAAAAAACAAAAGTTGGGGGCGGGATATACAGGAATTGTATCCCGGAAGCAAAATCATAGTATCTCAAAGTGAATTTGATAAAGATATAGTAGTAGTGGTGGGGATAGACAAAAACCAGTAAAAATATGTGTGTTTTTCTAACTCTGCTTTTATTTATGCAGAGTTGTTTTTATTGCGGCTAATTTCGTGATAAAACACGTATACAATTCGATTTATCGATCTGCTTTCTGACAAATGAACTACCTAAAGTAAGTAGATTTTGTAACATATACATGAAAAAAAGAATCCGAGTATAATTGCATAAAATCCTTTACGGATCTATAATATTCGTTATTGACATGGACGTCGCCCGCTTAGCGGAATAGTGCCCGATGTTTAATTTCAGAAGCGATCATGTCTCATTATTTATAGCGATTTTAAAAATAAACATAATTCGTTTATTTTGTGAAACCGCTATAGAAAAAGTATGGAAAAAGAGGTAAGCTATGAATCAGAAAACCGCGAAACAACTGATCTTAAACAAGGGTTCGCTCATTGTTTCTGGAAGCAAGGTTTTATCTTTTAATTATGAATTTGAGCAAAAAACCTTGCCAAGCGTTGTGCGATGGATTTTGACAGCGATTTCAGCGCTGTGTTTGCTCAACGGCTTTTACTATTTGGTGTTTCTTACACCTAGTTTAAGTCATTTAATTCCCATGTTTATCGGCTTTGCGATAGCCTTATTCCTTTTAATGGAAAAACAGGCGTTAAGTTTTCTACATACTAAACATGGAATGATAACCGCATACGTAATAGCCGCGCTTATCGGAGTTAATTTAGTTGTGTTCCTAATCTTCGCCGTGTTTACTCTATCGGTAAGCTTTAGAAGCCCCGAGGCGGGCGCGGATGCGGTAATTATTCTGGGTTCGGCTATTCAAGGGGAAAAGATTTTACCGCCACTGCAGGCTCGTTTGGATACCGCGTTGGAGTACATCAGAAAAAGCCCCGACACACTCATAGTAGTAAGCGGCGGTCAGGGCAGGGGAGAATCTATTACTGAAGCAACGGCAATGAGACAGTATTTGATACAAAAAGGTGTATCATCCGCAAAAATAATTGAAGAAACCCATTCCACCAGCACAGAGGAGAACTTCCTTTTTTCTTTAGAGTTGCTTAAGGAACATGTCGGCACAAACGCGGAGTACAAAACAGTCCTGGTCACTAATCGTTTTCACGCTTATCGCGCGCTTAAATACGCGGCAAAGGCGGGGTTTAACGCCGAGTGCCTGTCGGCACCGTCAAAACCATTCTACTTGCTTCCTAATAATTACTTTAGAGAATACCTGGCTGTGATTGAGTATTGGCTGTTTAGGCGATAACGCGCCCCCTAGGGGGGCTTGCGTTACAGCTTAACCCCTTCGGCGGTTTGAACCTTTTTAAAAGTCATAATAATAATTTTTATATCCAGTAAAAAGCTCATCTTTTCAAAATACTCGCCGTCCAACCGCGCCTTGACCGGTATCGGCAATTCGTCGCGCCCGTTTACCTGCGCCCAGCCGGTAAGCCCCGGACGAATATTATTCGCTTTGTAATTCTCTCTAATCCTAACCAGATCATATTGGTTCCATAGCGCCGGACGAGGTCCCACAAAACTCATTTCCCCACGAAAAATATTATATAGCTGCGGCAGCTCATCCAGGCTGAACCTTCTTAAAAAACGTCCGACTTTAGTATGATATTGGTCCGGATTGGGCAGCATGTGCGTTGGCACGTCGCGAGGCGTTTCTATTCGCATGGTTCTGAACTTATAAATATAGAAATGCCTGCACCTGGCTCCAATGCGCTTTTGTGTAAAAAAAGCCGGCCCTTTTGATTCAATCCTAATACACAACACTAAAAT
>JAISRJ010000008.1 GCA_031273705.1 Clostridiales bacterium | reverse complement strand
TGGATCCATGTCAACGGATAGAACTTTTTTGCCTGTTTGGGCTATTGTGGCACTGAGGTTGACAGTAGTAGTTGTTTTTCCCACGCCGCCCTTTTGGTTGGCTATGGCTATAATTCTTCCCAAAGTCGTCACTCCTGAAATTCTAATTGCGTATTTTTTATTATTATTTTCATCGACGTATATCTTTGATCTGATTATACCAAACCGATTTTTTAACGTCTATACAGATTGTAACATCATCTGTACAGAGAAAACAAACAAATTTTGTATAATTTTAATGGATCGAAAATTATTTTTTTCATCATTGCTTGTAATGTAATATATATTTTGTTATAATAGCTTAGACCGTGGGGGTTCTGGCTTAATTGCCAAGGAGGTGAGTAAAAGCCGCTTTTGTTTTACATCTTAACGGCGGCAATACAAATGCAGGAAGATATGGTTAAGATCAAACAAACCGCTTCTAACAACAGCCGTAAGTTTGACGACGGCTCAAATGAGGCTTATTTAGAGAGAAAAGATCTTCTGCCTACAAGTACAAAAAATAAAGAGCCTATTCGCGTTAAAATGCTAAAAAAGTTTCTAATGCTAGTCGGTATAATGGTTGGGATATTTTTATTGGGCGCTTCCGTCGTTATTATGGCTTATAATAAATCCACCGAGGCTTCGGAAGACGATTTAAAAATTACCCCTTCCCCTATGCTATCCCCCAGCGCCACCATTAACTCGGTTACCACACCGGATTTAACGACCGCCACTAATCTTGAATTGCTTATGCCACCTGTTAAGACCAATTTTTTAATAGTGGGGAAAGATGTAACGGGTCTTCTAACCGATGTTATTTTGATTGGATGTTTTGATCGCGATTCCCGTAAGCTTGATTTAATCTCCATTCCGCGCGACACATATACAGTTATTCCTCCTGAACGCTTGGAACGTATGCGTGAACTGGGTCTGCATCCCCCGTATGACGGAATTATGAAGATTAACGCCGTCAATAGTTACGGCGGTAATACTTATGGAATGATGCTTTTAAAGGAAACACTGGAAGAGACGTTTAAAGTTGAAATAAATTACCAACTTGAAATTAACTTGCAAGCTTTTCGTGATATTGTAGATTCGTTGGGCGGCGTTTACATGGACATTCCGAAACCGGGTCTGTATTACGACGATCCTGTTCAGAGTTTGCACATAGCTGTCCCTCCCGGATTCCAGCTTTTGGACGGCAATAACGCGGAGGGTGTGGTGCGTTATCGCGACACATATCGCGGGGGTGATATAGATCGAATAAAAGTGCAGCAGGCTTTCATGAAAGCGTTATTCGCTCAGGTATTGGAACGGGAAAATATTATTAATAACGCCTATTCGATCTGTAAAGCCATTATTAACTATGCCAAGACCGATTTCGGGTTAGCGGATATTCCAAAATATTTACGCTATGTAAATGATTTAAACGCTGAAAGTATAGAATTGCACACCTTGCCGGGCGATGAATATAAGCCCGAAAAGATTTCTTATTATAAGATGTTTGAGGATGAAACGGAAGAAATGGTGCAGGAGATATTCTTTAAAACCTCATCTGTACCCGGCGCCTCCCCATCGCCCGGACAGTCGCCCAGTCCGTCCGGACAATCGCCCGGACAATCGTCCGTATCGGGTTCGCCGACGACTACTCCGAAGGTATCTCCTATTCCATCCAAAGACGCGCGGATAGAAGTCCTTAACGGAGGCCGCCGGGCAGGTATAGCGGCTACTTACAGCGAAAAGTTAAAATCCGCCGGTTATAATATTGTTAACATAGATAACTACACAGGCACACAGACTGACAACACACGCATTATTGTACGCACAGCGGGCATGGGTCAGGATTTAAAAAGTTTTTTTGTTTCTCCGGAGATTATTACCGACTCGCAAATGCCAGAGGATTATGATATTATTATTATTATAGGACGAGATGAAGAGTGAGTGCTTTTATACTAAAGCTGATAGCCTTAATTTCTATGATTATCGATCATACAGGGGTTGCTTTGCAACCCCTTATTAGCGCTCAAATGTATATCTTGCTGCGCTGTATCGGACGACTGGCATTTCCTATATATGTTTTTTTTATAGCGGAGGGCTGCGGTAAGACGCGTGACATTCATAAATATGTACTGCGCTTGTTTATATTTGCGTTAATTTCTGAGGCTCCTTTTGATCTAGCCTTATTTATGCCAAACTTTTTTGATTTTCAATTCCAGTTAAACATGATAGTAAACAAACATCAAAATGTATTCTTTACTTTATTCTTCGGCGCGGCAAGTATAATGGTATATCAGTTGTTTGATGTCCAAAATATTATGCGCTATGTAAGATATATCTTTATTATCGGTATAATCGCGTTAGGAGAATTGTTGTACACGGATTACGGATCGGTCGGCATTGCCGCTATATTTTTGTTGTATATAACGCCTTATGGCAACAAAGCCACTGATGATTCCGAACAGTTGCCCAGAGTAAAACAGAATATGAGCGTTAAGGGTAAATTACTGCGAATATTCTTTCTATTTCTACTGGTTATTTATCTGTATGTAATTAAATTTATTAACTGGAATAATTTAGACCGCCTTGGAGAGGCGCCTTTTGTACCGAATATTTTGCCCGAGTTAGGATTTATGCTGACTATCTGCGGCTTACTGCCTTTATTGTTATTAACACTCTATAACGGGCGCAAGGGTCCCGGTATGAGATGGCTGTTCTACGCTTCCTATCCCGCGCATTTATTGATCTTGATAGGCATAAATTATTTTCTTACCGCGCGTTAATTGACATGACCTATGCACTCATGTATACTATAGCGGTTTCATAAACTAAACCAAAAAAGGGAGGACGATACCAAAAAACCGCAACGTGGTATCGGTGTTATATGTCCGAGAAAAAAAACGTACTGACATATGTCGGGCTTAAAAATTTAGAGGAAGAACTGCAAGAATTAAGAACTGTTAGGCGCAAAAATGTGGCCGAAAAGATAAAAGAAGCGCGCGGGCAGGGCGATTTATCCGAAAACGCCGAGTATGACGCGGCTAAAGAGGAACAGGCCGAAATAGAAGCCCGGATTGCGGCTATTGAAAAAATGCTCCGCAATGTGGAATTAATAGATGAAGAGGATTTGGATTCGGAAACCGTAAATATCGGCAGTACCGTTCGGCTGCTGGACATAGAGTTTAATGATGAATTGGTATATACTATCGTCGGTTCTTTGGAAGCGGATCCTTTTCAAAACAAGATTTCTAACGAATCCCCGTTGGGGCAGGCTTTACTGCAAAAAAGATCCGGCGACGAGATTGTAGTTGACGCGCCGGACGGCGCGATACATTATACATTGTTAGCTATTCAAGTAAACAAAACCGAAAAGTAGGGAAATGATTTGGAAGAACAACATACGCAGGATCTTGGTCAACTGCTGCAAATTCGCAGGGATAAGCTGACCGCACTCCAAAATGAACATAATGATCCGTTTACTATAGTCAAGTA
>JAISRJ010000262.1 GCA_031273705.1 Clostridiales bacterium | reverse complement strand
CTTTATTCCAATAGGCGATTCCCAAATGGGAAATATCCAAACCCGGCAAACTCGTTGTAAAACAAATTATATCGCCATTTTTTATCAAAGCCGTTTTTTCTTGTATTTCGTTTCGCGGGATGTAATAATAGCTGTTTCGCCGGTTGATTTGGTTTTCTATTTCAATCATCCGCTCCACTTCCGGGAGATTATCTTTCAATGCCGGATACAAATCGGGATGCGAGGACATATAGCTCACCTGAGGTTTGAATTTTTTCCCGCCCAAAGCGTATGTGATATCTTCCATTATCCCTTTTTCCGCATTGTCGTATAGCCAATCGGTGGTATAATGTAATCGGGAAGTATATCCTTGTATGACGCCTTTTCGATAGCGTATTTTTCTTAATTCCCTTACAAAATAATCGTAATCGGGCGAAGAATATTGTGCCGAGCGACTCAATGCCAGGCAATTTTCGACAAACGTCATACAGTCTAATTCCTGTAAATTGACCACTAATTTTTCTTCATCGTTTCTTTCCAATACGGCAGGGACATAAGGGGTATTCAAGAGGGAGAATGCTGCATTGATCATCAAATCGCTCAATGAGAAATTCTTTCTTCCGTTTGCATCCAGCCAATTAAAATATTTTCGAACAATCTGCTCGTTTTTCGCGACTTCATCCGGCTTCCCTTGAGCGATAATCGTTTGACCGGAAACAAAAAAGAATAACAGGAGCAATATGTTCCGGGATATTCTATCTATAATGATAATCATTCTATGGTGAAATTTCATAAATATTGAAAAAAGATTTTCATTGCAGCCAATTTTCGGTTTACGGATTTAAGGAGTATTCAGTATGTTCTTCACTTCTTCGATGGACAAATCGATCAAATCAGCTATATCAACGTCGGATAAGCCTTTCTGGGATAACTTTCGGATATATTTCATTCTTTCTTGTTGTTTGCCGATCGTGATGCCTCGTTGTTCGCCAATCACGATACCTTTCCTTTCGGCGTTGTTTATGCCGCTCGTGAAATCGGACAAGGCCATTTCACGCATTTGATAAGCACGAAATTCCTCTTCACTGCCCCGTACGAAACGAATCTTTTCCTGTGCTTTTTGTATTGCCGTATCCATTTGTATTATCTCCTCTAATATGTTTTCGTTGGTATTTTTATCAAAAAACGTCAGCCACCGATGAAGAGGGTTGTTCACTATATCCTTCTCCCGCAAGCGTCTGAACTTTACCATATCTATGAAATGTATTTCCAAAGCATCAGTGAGCATATACTCTTTGTGGTTGTCTTCCCACAAATGATAACTCGTATGTACCTCTTCGAGCGCTATAAACTCCACATTAACGATATTGATGGCAATCACGTTCGGCAGTTTGATGTAATCTTCTCCTGCTTCGATGCCTTTCGTATATTCGCGACTCCAATAAAACAAACTCCGTTTATCCATGTTACCCACATTGCGGAGTTGAACCTCGATGTTCACTTTCGTACCATCTATCAACACTGCTCGTATATCCAGAATACTAGCTTTGTCACCTATGGTTTCGGCAGAAAACATCCTGTTTTCGATGATTTCCACCGCTGTGATCCCGTTTTTATCCGTTCTTTGCAGAACCGCATTCAGAAAGGAAAGGAGTTGTTCCTCGTCTCCTTTTTCGCCCATGTATTTCATGAACAGATAGTCGTTGAGCGGATTCAGTCTTTCGTTGGTCATCATCAGTTTGTTTTATAGTTGCTGTTTTAGCGATGCAAATATAATGATTTTATTCCGAAAACCGAAAAAAAACTTGTAATTTTGCAATTAATTAATTACATTCGCAGCGTGGAAACAGAAGAAATAAGAACGATTGTACATACAGACGAGTTTGACGAGTTTTATAACTCTCTGGATGAGCGCGTAAAAGATAAAATGGATTTTTGAAAAAATCCTCGAAAGATTACGATAAACAGATAAAGAAAGCTATTAACATATTAAAAAACATAGAATTATGATACAATTAAATCCTGAAAAAGTAGCCAAACTTCATAGCACAAATGAGTTGCTTGATAAAAAATATGGCAAAAGAGGAACGGCCTCAAGAGAGGCGTTTCAAGAAAAAGCCTTTACATGGTATTATTGCGAAATACTTAAAGAGCGAAGGAAAGAACTGAAATTGACGCAAAAAGAACTCGCCGACAGGGTAGGAAAAGAAAGGAGTTATATCGCTTATGTTGAAAGCGGAAAGACGGACGTGCAAGTTTCAAGTCTTGTAAGAATAGCCAACGCGCTGGGTTTTTCTTTTGAGTTGATTCCGAGAAATCTCTAATTACCGAACGCCCGCGTTTGGAATGCGTAAATTTTATTTCATGCTTTTCATTTTGCCATATTTTTTTCGTAATGCTCCAATAACGCCCTACGTAAGAATCCGTTCCAGTAGTATGCTTTTGATTCCGGTGCAAGCCCAAACACTTTCCCGTATTTTTGTTCAATATCCGGAGCGACTATCCCGGTTGAATCTATTTCGTAGCCCTCTTTGGATATGTTAATAAACAGGTAGTTCATAAACCAGTTTCCGTTTACGAGCAAGTTCGGAGTGTCGGGGCTTTTGTCGGGAAAAAGTTGTATGCTCTGGAATCGTATTATTGCATGGTGCATGTCCTCCAGTTTCATTTTCATTTTCTTGTACTCAATTGCCACGCCAAGCGGGTCTTCAAATTGCTGAAAGAACGGGTCATCCAAATAATCCGGCTTCAATACGTTTCCATAGGCATCACGACCGTACAACATCTGGTCGCGGTTCAGGCTTAGGATAACATCGGAGGTTTGCGCCGCTTCACTTGAGACGGCGTCGTTCAATGTTGAA
>JAISRJ010000260.1 GCA_031273705.1 Clostridiales bacterium | reverse complement strand
GTTGATATGGAAATAAGTAAGAAAAAGCTGTATCCAAATGATATTTTACTTATGGTCACGGATGGGCTGTTGGATATAGCGGATGAATTCGGCGATAAAGAGGATTGGATCGCCAACGGACTTATAGCTTGCGGATTTGTAAATCCTCAGGACATAGCGGATTTTATACTGTTTGAGGCGCAGAGATTATCCGCTGGTATAGTCCGCGACGACATGACCGTACTCGCGGCGCGAGTCTGGCAGAAATAACCGTTTTTGCCGCTTCCTTCATATAAACCTTAAAAAGGGCGGCATTCCGCCGCCCTTTTTCCGTAAATTTTTACTTATTGAAACCAGCGCTCCATTAATCTGCCCATCATGTCGCCAAGGGAGGCGTGTTTGCAGGCGTCGGCTGTTACCAGTTGACTGCGGCCGACTTCCTTGCCTTCATATATATATACAATTTCCCCCGCTTTGGCTCCTTTATCAAATGGGGCGGAAATAGAATTTATTGCTTCTATTTTTTTCTCCAGCTCGACACTCTTAGCTTTGGGAACCAGCGCGTGAACCTGATTGCCTATTTTAACCTTTACGCGTTCTTGCTCACCTTTAATGACGGGTATGTCTCCGATGACTGTATCAACCGGATCACCGGCCGCCATCGCGTAATTGGCAAATCCATAATCCATCATCTTTATCGCCTCTCCGAAACGAGTATTGGGGTCCGGAGCGCCCAAGACTACCGCGTTAAGCTGTAAGCCGCTTCTCTCCGCTGTAGCGGATATACAGTAAAGCGCTTTTGAAGTCGAGCCGGTCTTTAGCCCGGTAGTCGCGGGATAACTCTTTAGTAAGCGGTTTGTATTGGATAATCCAAAATCCTCTATTCCGCGAGCCGTCTTATGTTGAATTTTATCCATCCAAATAGTTGAAAATTCAAAAACCTTAGGATGCTTGATAATTAGTTCACGAGTCATTATAGCTATATCATACGCGCTGGTAACGTGACCGTCCTCATCCAATCCGCAAGAGTTAAGAAAATGGGTGTCGTTCATACCCAATTCTTTTGCCCTGGAATTCATCATGGTAACAAACCCCTCCTCGCTGCCGGCTATATACTCGGACAGAGCCACGGCGGCGTCATTACCGGACGCGATAACCACGGCTTTAAGTAAGTCTCGGACGGTCTGCTGTTCCATAGCTTCCAGATATACCTGCGAACCGCCCATCGAAGCGGCGTGCTCGCTGGTGGTAACTATATCGTCCCAATTTATTTTCCCCTGTTCCAATGATTCAAAAATCAACAGCATAGTCATTACCTTTGTCACACTGGCGGGCGGGAGCTTTTCATGAGAATTCTGTTCCAGTAAAATCCTACCGGTTATAGGTTCCATTAATAAGGCGGCTTTGGCGTTTACGGTTAATATCGGTAAAGTGTCGTTCGACTGCGGGGTCTGTTCAATGGCTAAAGCTAAAAGCGGAGCGAGCAAGGCGCACAACATAGCCCAGACAGCAGCTCTCTTTAATATTTTGGTCATATTCGTCCTCCTAAAGCGGTCTCGTGCCGCGCTGTTATACTAAATTTAGGTTGGATTTTTTTCGCCAAAATATTCATATAAATTGGGAATTATTTTTAACCCGGTCGCAAGAATTTTAATTGCTGCTAAGTCAGGCCGGCTTGGCACGCTAACAGAACAAATTCCCAAGGCAAGAAGCAGTGAACGATATTCAAATCATCTTCAATTTCATATTTATCAAGTAACTTTCGCACAATCCTAGGGAAAGTCGCCGAAAAGCCTTTAGCCGTGGAGAATAATTCAAAATTTGTGCTTGACATAGACATACCCTATAAGGAATAATATTAAATATGGGTCAAAAGGTTCTTTGGAGGCACATTATGTGGATACTAAATGAGGAAAGCAAACTGCCATTATATATTCAATTATATCAGCAAATAAAAGCGGACATAGATTGCGGCATTATTAAAACAGGCGGTCAACTTCCGTCAAGCCGAAAATTATCCGCCGAATTGGGTCTTAGCAGAAATACGATTGAGCTTGCCTACTCGCATTTGTGCGCGGATGGCTGCTTGGCAAGCAGACCAAGACAAGGATATTTTGTGGAAGCCGTCCTTGACGCGCGTGATGGACAGCGTGAGGATTTAAAACCGAAAGATGAATCGGCTAGGAACATAATATATGACTTTAAAAACAAACGATTAGGTCAAGCGGACTTTCCATTTCATACATGGAAAATTCTTTTGAACAGATGTTTATATGAACATCAATCGGGGCTGCTTCAATCCGGATGCCCATTTGGGGAAATGGGTCTGCGTCGCAAAATACAGAAATATCTTTATAGACACAGGCAGGTTTACTGCGATGTTGAACAGATTGTCGTAGGTACCGGAACGCAGTTTTGCCTGGAACTTATCTGCCAAATAATTAAGATGGATGGGACGGCCGCAAATTTCCAAATCGCGATGGAAAATCCCGGTCACGCGAAAACCCGATTGACATTTCAAAACAATGAATTTCGTATACTTCCGACTGAACTTGACCGACAGGGAATAAATATTAAGCGGTTAAGTACAAATACCCCTGATGTTGTATATGTAACACCGTCTCACCAATGCCCTACGGGAATTGTTATGTCTATAGAGCGGCGCCGGCAACTCGCGGAGTGGGCGATAATGCATCAAACGTTGATAATTGAGGATGATTGTAATTGCCATTTTCAATATAATACGAATCCTCTGCCCTCTATCCAATCTATGTGTTCTGAACGGGTCGTTTACCTTGGTGATTTCTCAGACGTGCTGTTTCCTTCTGTCGGCGTGTCATATATGGTATTGCCAAAACATATGAAGTCCAAACTGTGTGAGAGATACTGCTCCGAAGCAAGTTTTGTTCCGTTTCTGACTCAAAAGACACTGGAACTCTTTATGAGTGACGGTCATATCGAAAAACATATACGGAAGATTGTACGCCGCCAACAGAAGAAACGCGACCTGCTTGTGTTTGCCTTAAAAAGCGAGTTTGGGAACAACCTCTATGTTTCGGGAGAGACTGCGGGGCTTCATCTTTTGGTGCGGGCAAATTGGGCGACAACCGAGGAAGAATTGGTTTGGCTGGCTTATAATG
>JAISRJ010000067.1 GCA_031273705.1 Clostridiales bacterium | reverse complement strand
AATTATAGCATATTATGTTATTTTTTGTACATTCTTTTCCGTTAGCGTCTATTAAATCCGTCCTCGCAGTCTGTAAACAAACGCGAGAATCTCCGCTACCGCCTGATACAGCTCTGGCGGTATCTCCCGCCCTATATCCACGGTGTTGTACAACGTGCGGGCTAACTCTTTATTTTCTACCGTTTGTATGCCCTTTTCGGCGGCAATCTGTTTGATTCTGCGGGCGATATAATCCGCTCCCTTGGCCAAGACGACAGGCGCGCGCTCGCTTTCCCTGTCGTAACGCAAAGCAACGGCGTAATGCGTCGGATTTGTAATAATAACGTCGGCGTGAGGTACGGATTCCATCATGCGCCGCATAGAGACATCACGCATTATAGAGCGAATCTTTCCCTTTACCTGCGGATTTCCTTCCGCTTGTTTAAATTCCTCTTTTACTTCCTGTTTGCTCATCCGTAAATCTTTTGAGTGTTTTAGACGCGTATAAGCGTAGTCCGCCGCCGCCACAAATAAAAACCACGCGCCCACCTTTATCCCCAATGACACAATTAAATTCCCAATATACATGACGGATTCCATTAATCCCATAAACGGCAGGTGAATCAGCATACCCAGTTCATCCCGCAAAGCGGTATAAATGACAATGACGATAACCGCGAATTTTAGCAGTGACTTTGCGAGCGTTACAAACAGCTGCGCCGAGAACATGCGCTTAAAACCCGACAGCGGATTAATTTTTGAGAATTTAGGCTGTATTGACTTTGGGGTTATCTGCCAACCTACCTGCACCAGATTAGTCACAATGCCGATAATCATCGCGGCGGCGAAAATCGGCATGGCGATAGTCAATGTCTCTGTAAACAGAAATGGAATGTATCCCTGTATAAAATTAACGTCAAGCACCATATCCGTATCCCGGATCAAACCCAACCCATATCCAAAAATATTTATCACCCGATCATAAATCCATCCGGCGAATATTTTGAACATGGCGAACGCTCCTAAGAACAAAAATGCCGTTCCAACTTCCTGGCTTTTTGCGACTTGCCCTTCTTCGCGAGACTTTTTTCTTTTGCGGGGCGTGGCTTTCTCTGTTTTCTCATCAAAAAATCTAAGATTTATCCTGATGTTTATACTCAGACGTAATTCAACGGCGTCAGCCACTTTGCGCCAGTCCCTTCAGCGCGGCTATTACGGCGGAGTACGCCATCTCAAAGACCGCGTTGTACGTCTCAGACAAAATAGGGGCCGTAAGAATCAGCAAGAGTAAACCCACAAGTAATTTTATGGGCATACCTACGACAAATACATTCATTTGAGGCACTGCCTTTACCAGCAACCCCATAGCCACATCGACAATCAAGATGGCGCCCAGTATAGGCATGGCGGTTTGAAAAGCAACTATCAGAAAATTTGTCATCAATCCCAACAAATCATTCATAAGCGCGGGGTTTTGAAGTATCTCCGCCTTGCCAATCGGCAGCGCCTCGTAGCTGTAAAAGATTACCGCCAGCAATTTGTGAAAACCGCCGGTCTGAACCAGCATAGCGCATATAATCATAAAATACAGATTCCCTATTATGGGTACTTGTACCTGCGTGATAGGATCGAATACACTAACCATCGAAAACCCTATTTGAAAATCCAGAAGCTGACCCGCAAAGAACACCAGGTTAAAAGCTATAAACGCCATGAAGCCCAATATAAATCCGGTAAAAAATTCCTGTAAAATAAGCAGCGCGTATCCCAAGGGCGTATTCAGGTAGCTTACTTCGGCTATATTGCCGGACGAAACAAGCAGCAGAGAAACCAGCAGCGAGAAGGTAAGCTTTGCCATGTTGTTCATATTCGCCCCGGACAATACCGGCAATATTATTATAAACGCCAAGATTCTTACAAACACGACCAGCAGAACATCTATATTTAAGAAGAATCCTAGCAGTTCTAAGAAGGCGGCGCTTAACGAGCTGAACGAACCCAGTCCTGAATCAAACCCCGTAGTCGGAATCATAGGAAGTACGGAAGTCAATATTACTGATTTAAACGCGAACATTTAACGAGGGATGGTTAATTCCGGAATACTGCCGATAAGTATGGTAAAATAATTTGTTAAGGTCGCGAGCATAAACGGACCGAATATTATAAGAGAAAGTAAAACCGCGACAATCTTGGGAATAAACGCCAGTGTCGGCTCTTGAATAGAAGTTACCGCTTGGAAAATGCTGACTATAATTCCTACAGTCAATCCCATAAGCAGCGGCGGCGCGGATACAAGCATAATCGCCGTCAGCCCGTCGCGCATCAAATCCAGAATTCTCTCTTGTGTCATGTCGTCCTCCTGTGTGCTGTACTGTGCTCTTTTGATCACATTCGAAAAGTGCGTACCAGGCTTTCTAACATATAGCTCCAACCGCCGCTCATTATAAAGATTAAGATCTTAAACGGCAGTGAGATCATAACGGGCGGCAGCATCATCATACCCATCGCCATAAGGATAGAAGCGACCACCATGTCTATTACAATAAACGGCAGATATATTATAAAGCCCACTTTAAACCCCTTGGTAAGCTCGCCCAGCATAAAAGCGGGTATTAAAACCCGATCGGGTATTTCCTCTACAGAATTTACGGTCTGACCGGATAACTGAACAAACAGCGCCACATCTTTATCCTCAGCCTGATTACGCATAAAAACGCGCAACGGCTCCATTCCGCGATCTATCGCCTCATCGGCGCTTAATGTCCCCGCCGAAAAGGGTTTTATAGCGTTGGCGTTAATGTCGTCGAATATCGGACCCATAATAAACAGCGTTAAGAACAAGGCTAAGCCAACCAATATTTGGTTTGGCGGCATTTGCTGTGTGCCCAGCGCGCTGCGCAAAAATTGCAGACTGATTATTATGCGAGTAAAACCAGTCAGCATGACCAGAATATACGGAGCCAGACCGATAGCGCTAAACATTAATAATATTTGTAGAGTGGAAACAACTGATTGATTTTCTGTCATTGGGCTTCTTCTCTCTGGTATGTTTGGCATATTTGGTAAACTGCGCGGTACGCCGCAGTTTGCTAACCGAGTTATACTTACCTATTTAAAGCCATCTATTTCTCCGGGTTTGTCTTTTTCTTTGTACTTGTTTTGGGCGCGGCTTAAATATCTCGCGAAAATATTTGGCGTATCGATCGAATTGTCTTTCACACGAATATCTTTTGTATGCAAATGTTCCACTTGATCGGTTAGTTCGGCTACAAGGTCAATATGTTCTTTTGTCACTCCTATCAAAAAAATGCGCCGGCCGATTTGTATCAATTGTACCCCCGCCTGGGGAGTAATACTTTTAACGTCTATAATCTTAATATTACCGCCCCTGCTGCCTCTAAGTCCCGCGCCGCCTAACTTACGCACACAAAAATACGTAAGAGCAATCAATACCCCAAAAACCGCCAACATATAAAAAGACTGGCCTATAACAGACCAGTCCCCCGAATTTGGCATTATCCTATAACCTTTTGTACAGCTTCCAAAACCCTATCCGCTTGGAACGGTTTTACAATAAAATCCCTTGCGCCGGCTTGTATAGACTCTATAACCATAGCCTGCTGACCCATAGCGGAACACATGATAATCAAGGCTTCGCCGTCTACGGATCTTATTCCCTTTGTCGCGTTTATGCCGTCCATTTCAGGCATAGTGATGTCCATGATTACCAGGTTAGGTTTAAGCTCTTTAAATTTCTCTATTGCTTTCGCGCCGTTCTCCGCTTCACCTACCACACTGTAACCGTTTTTTGTCAAAATATCCTTCAACATCATACGCATGAACGCGGCGTCGTCTACCACTAATATAGTCTTGTCTGACAAGAGAGCCACCTCTTTATATGCTCAAAGTGAGCTTTTTTTGTATTATTTCCCGATCATATCCTTTTATCCACACTTATGATGTCCGTTACTCGTATCCCGAAATTTTCATCTATAACCACGACTTCGCCCTTCGCTACAAATTTTCCGTTTACCAAAATATCTATCGGTTCACCGGCAAGTTTATCCAATTCTATCACCGAACCCGGCGAGAATTCCAGAATCTCTTTAATCTTTTTACGGGTGCGCCCCAATTCCACGGACACTTCCAAGGGCACATCCATTATAATGTCTATATTTTCCTTTTGCTGCATTAAAGCGCCTTGGTCAAAATTTTGAAACGTAACCGGCTGAACATTTACATTTTGAGCGGTCTGCTGCGGGTTTTGGTATGAAGGTTGATACGACGTCTGCGGATTCATACCCGCGGGCACCGAAGCTTCCGCTTCCGCGGCCGGGGCTTGTGCCGACGAAGCGGAAGGCGGGGCCGGGGCTTGAGTCGCCGAGGTGGAATTCGGTGATGTCGCTGTCTGTATAGATTCTGTTTTTTCGTTTTGCGCTTTACTGACTTCTGACATAGTTTCTATAACATCCATCGCAAAATTAAATGGAAAAACCTGAACCAATTCACTGTTTATTAATGTGCCTATCTCCATTTTGAAAGCTATGCAAACAATCGTATCGTCCGGGGAATAACCGACAGTATCAAAAAACAGATCATCGTCGTCAAACTCCAGTACAAACGCTTGCGGGGTATCTATGTCTATGGTGCGCTGAATCATTCCGGATAACGAAGTGGCCGCGGAACCCACCATTTGATTCATGGCTTCACCGATTGCGCTAAGGTCTAGCTCGGTCAGCTTACCGTCGTCGGGCACGATACCGTCGCCGCCCATCATCAGGCTGGAGATAATGCGAACGTCTCTTTCTTTAAGCACCAGTACATTGGTACCTTGCAGCCCGAATTTATAATCTACGCGAACGCCTACGCACGGTCTGTCGTAACGATCAGAAAGTTGACGCCAATTAAGCATGAGAACGTTTGGCGTTGTAATAAGCACCTTTTGGTTAAGTAAGGCAAAGAGGGTAGTCGCCGCCGTACCCATTGTAATATTGCCCACTTCGCCCAAAATATCCTTCTGTTCGTTTGTAAAAATATCCTGGGGAACGGAGGATTCCGACGAGGCAGACACGTCGCTTGTGTCAGCGTCACCCAATAACGCTTCTATTTCCGCTTGGGAAAGCATGTCGCTCATACAATT
>JAISRJ010000049.1 GCA_031273705.1 Clostridiales bacterium | reverse complement strand
CACCCTACTCGTTTCGCCGCCCGCACTGAACAGGGCGATGTCGATGGGTTTATCAAAGGAGTGAGGTGTCAGTTCCTCGACTGTGTAAGCTCTGCCGTCGAAAGTCACGGTCTTTCCCGCCGATTTCGCGGAGGCCATCATATACACCTCCCCATAGGGGAATCCCCTCTGCTCCAGAACCTTCAAAAAAGTGCCGCCCACGAGGCCTGTCGCCCCCACGATCGCCAGATTCGGTTTCCCGCCATATTCGCTCATAAATGCCTCCATTCCATCAATACTGTGAACATTTAAGGACTATTATACACCATTCGAGAACGATATAGAACAAGAAATGCGCGATTTCGCGATTTTCGCGGGTGGGGAGGAGGGACGCGGTCAAACTTCTAAAGATTTTCCAGAAATTCGCTGATGATTATGAGAGCCGCACCTGTGGGGATTGCGTTGCTTTGATATTTTGCAATAGAAATTGTAGGGATATTATCAGGAAAAGCGGTAATATCTTTTATTAAATTGCTCAATATATGTAGGTCTTCTTCAATCAAATATTTCGCGGCATGGCCCCCCAATATTACTTCTACGTCCAAAAGCATGGCAGTGTTATTTATGAGGGAAGCTAAATCCTTCAGGAAGTTTCTCCAACGGTCTACCGCATCTTTTTCTCTCGCGGACTTCCTCTCAAAAAACTCTGCGAAAGTCTCGTCGTCACTTGTCAGGGTATCCAAGGAGCAATATGGATCCGCACATCCTTTTTTCCCGCAGTAACAAGCGAGACCATCCGGGTGCAGTGTAGAATGCTCTATTATGCCGCCCATGGAATGCGCTCCGCTATATGTCTTGCCATCTAAGATTATACTGCTTCCCAAATGATGACTTAATGATAAGTAGATGGCATTTTTCAATTCTTTTCGTCCCCATATCTCTGAAAAGGCAGCGCATTTGGGATCATGCATAAAATAACAGTCGGGTGCCAAGTGCTTTTGAAACACTTCAACATTCAGCCCTGTATTTTCAAGAATTTTACCCCAGGAGATACTTTTTCTATCCGTTGAGACCAAGCCTTCCAAGGTGAATCCAATTCCTAAAATCTTGGAAACATCAAATTTTTCATTATCGATAAATTCGTTGAGCAAGCCTGATATTTTTTCGTAATATGAATCTACGTTTTTATATTCGATATCGATGATGCACCTCGCAATTTCATTGCCTTTCAGATCTATCGCAGAAATGAAAACTTGCTTTTGTATGATTTCGACACCGATTGATATATACGCATCGAGAATGATTTCATAGGAAACCGCGCGTCTTCCTACATTAGATGGGATAAGAGTTCCTTGTCTAACTAAGCTTTTACTCATTAATTTATTAAGATGCGTTGTGACTGTGGGCAAACTCATGTCAATTGAGGTTGCAATCCTTTGTTTTGAGGAAGAGCCATTATTGTACAGATAGTTATACACGTCTTTATAATTTTTCTTTTTTATATCTACAAACGTTATTTTCCTCTGTCCTTGTGTTTTTTTTGTATTAATTTTATCCATACAATCCTTTGGTTAACTATTATTATGTGCAACTGTTAAAAAACCGTTAAGTACCAACCCATTATGTCAAATTATATCATAAAATTACTTTATAGAATAGGAGGAAATTTGAATATCGTGGAAACCCAAGTAAAAAAAATGCTTGACAAAAAAATGGGGGGGGGTAATAATGTAATTATGTAAAATGGTTTTATAAAATATTTTGTTAATTGCATGTCAGGGGTTAGATAGCTCAATAGCGCTTATAAAATTGGGCAGCGAACATTGGGCGTAATATAGTGGAGATTTTACTATCGGAAATTGGGAAATTGCTCGGATTATTAGTAAGGATTGCTACAATTGCGTTCACAATGACACTTGTTTTCTTATAATGGTCTTATGTGACTCAATTTTAGCAGAAAAAGAGGGAGGGAGTTTGTTTAATCGTCGGTATTGTTTTTGTTGATTTGTATCCGTATCATGTGTTTTGAAAAAGGAGGAAGATATGAGTAAGAAAATGAAGAGGTTGTTGGTAATCGTTCTGTGTTTAATGATGGCATTAGCCGTTTCCGCTTGCGGCAGCAATGAACCGGCAGAGGAGGCACCCGCAGATGACGGCGGCGGCAGTGCGGCGGAAGAGGTAAAGATCGGCGTCGTCATGTCGGATTCCGGCGGCTTTTTCCAACAGTTTAAAACGGGACTCGAAGCATCCGCGGAAGCTGCGGGTTTTGAGATGGCGGGAATCTATGATGCCGCCGATTCCGCAAAGAAAATAGACGCGGTCAAGAACTTTGCGAACACCGGCTACAACTATATCATTTGCCATGTCGATTCGCCCGAGCAGCTCAAGCCGGTCATGGAAGAAGTGCAGGCGAAAGGAGTCAAATTTATCGCTTATGACACAGCGATCGAAGGCGCAGATCTCATCGTTGTAACCGATAACACCGAAATGGGAAAAATCGTCGGTAAAAATGCCGTTGAATGGGTGGAAGCCACTTTCAGCGAAGGAGATACGGTACAGGCCGGCATTCTGGGATACAGTTCCTTCCCCTTCCTCGTTGAAAGAGCAGACGGGATCAAAGCGGCGCTCGCGGAGTCCAAGATCAAGATCGAAATCGTAGACGAGCAAGACGCCGGAGGACTGAACAATGACGGAACGAATGTCGGCAACACCTGGTTGACGCAATATCCCGACATGAACCTCGTCGTCGGCATCAATGATGCAGGCGCCGTCATGCTGTACAATTCCTGGAAAGCCGGAAACAAGAAGGATCAGGACAAGGTCGGTATCTTTGCGGTTGACGCGCTTCCCGACGCGCTTCAAGCGATCAGAGCCGGCGGCATGTATCGCGGTACCGCAGATAATAAACCCGCGGACATCGCGCAAAGCACGATAGACGCAATAACGGCCGCATCCGAAGGTGATGGGACGTTTGACCAAAAGGAAATAGTTTTCCTTCCCGGTCCGGTTAACGCGTCAAACATCAGCGAATATCCGGAGAGCTAAGTCTTATCTGTCAGGGGCCGTCTCGTTCATATCGAGACAGCCCCTTTTGATTATTTATGAAACGGTGAAAAGTATGGGAACAATATTAGAAGTAAAAAATGTTGTAAAATCATACCCGGGTGTTGTCGCGTTCAATAATGTATCTATTGACATACAGCAAGGAGAG
>JAISRJ010000028.1 GCA_031273705.1 Clostridiales bacterium | reverse complement strand
AGAGTCGCCTTGGGGTTTATACTTTGTATATGATCGATAAGCTCTTTTAAAATCTTAGCGGAAATTTCCTCCGGCCTGTAGTCCTTACCCGCCACGTATACTGTTTCGCTTGTGCCCATCTTGCGCTTTATAGATCGAATGGTAGACTCAGGATATATTGACATGGTATTGTAGGCTTCCGCGCCGACAATCCATTCCCCGCTTTCGGGTCTGTATTGAACCACAGACGGCAGAGGGATCTTTCCGAAGCCGTTACTCATATCTATCAGTTCCGGACGGCGATTATGGTTATCCCAATAACTGATTATAGAATTTGTAGTACCCAAATCCACGCCCACTATATATAAATCTTCGGGCAGTCCGCCTTTTTCTATCTGCTTTTTATATTCTTCCCATTGCATGACGTCGCTCCCTTCTGCCCATTATAGCGCTATAGGTTATTCCAATCAAATATTGTACTTTAGACTGATAGTTTTTGTAAAGCCCGTCGCGGGGAATATCTCGCCAAATCCGCAATCCGTCACGGTCGCTTTTAATATATTAAATCTTTCAAAATTTATATCCAACGCCAAGCGAGTAACAGCCTTTGCTCCTTTTGATTGAAGATTCAAACCGTCCAGTGGAATCTTGGCAAGCCTAAAACGCTCTCCATCCGCGTTTCTTGTCCATAAATCTATAGACATTTCAGCTTGCTGTTTTAAAATAAATTTATACGTTATCGCAGTCTGCCACCAAAACGCTCCGCGCTCTATAATCGGCAGGAATGTTTCCTTAGAACCGCTGTATATCATCAAACCCAAGTCACTGTTAATCTGGTGATGATCTATTACATTTATAAACGGAAGTTCCGCCACACCCAAAGACCTTGCGGCGAGAATCGCGGCCCCCTCGGCGACTACCGCCTTGGGGTTTTTAAAAAAACTAACCGTCTCTTTGGAAAACAGAGTTTGTATTTCATCCTTCAGCCACTGCATTTCAAAACCGCCGCCGACACATATCACCGAATCAATCGCCGTCGGTTGATTGTATTCGCTTTTTTCCAGGGTTTCTCGAATAAAATTATTTAACCTCGCGCGAAACGGACTAATCAATTCCGCCATCTGCGCTTGTGTAACCGTAATTTGAATCGGGGGATATACAAAATTAAGATATAGCTTTATCGGTTTACGCCAATTATTTTTTTGGAGCATCATATCTTTATGCTGATACAAAAATGAATTCAGGCGTTGAATATTGTGGTTTTCACGCGGCAAGCGTTTTTGCAGGAACGTAATCAGACTCTTGTCAATTTCTCCGGCGCCCAATTGCGGGTCAAACATAGAAAACTCGGAGACAGCCTCTAAGCCGTCGGCCGACTTGATTCTATCTTCGGCGGATTTAACTCTGTCGGCAGCGGGCTTAATTTTGTAAATCGCGGCTCGCAGTTCCCTGGAACCGCAATCCAAATATAATATCCGGCTTGGAAGTCTTTTATCTTGAAAAAACTCACTTTGATACAACACGTAAGAAAGCGCACATACCCGGTCGGTTGACAATCCTATTAACTCGCCGTCAAATCCCGCCATACTAAAAGCCCGCGTTAATTCTTTCCTTGCGTCCGCTGACAAATAACCGTTTACCGACGCGATAATGCCCGCTATTTCCGCCTTGGGGTTTATATTCCTAATCCCGCCGATAAATTCCTTTAAATAAAGGCTTAATAATTTCTCTATGCTAAAGGAACGCGCGCCGACATTTACATATTCCGAATTGCCCAGTTTAGACATTATATTGGCAAAAGTCAACTCTCTGCCGTCGCCGTTATTTAAAACCGCGTATTCCCCAAACACCCATTCGTTATTGTCCGGTAAAAATTGAACCACGGTCGGAGAACTTGCTCTGCCATAACCACCGCTGATATCCAATATTTCGGCGGTTTTGCGCATTGGATTATAAAACGCCAGCGACGAGGAATCATTACCCAAGTCCACCCCCAGAATAAAATGCGTTTCATCGGGGTCTCGCTTCGCAAACATATTAAAATAGCGTTTCCAGCTCATACCTACCTCGCCGCTATAATGTTAGCGCGTATCAAAATTATGTCATTCTGTCTGTACCCGCTGGTTATACACTTTATAATCTCGCCTTTTGTAAAGCCCTCGCTCCGCTCCGCCATCAAAACTTCATGCTCCTTGCCGTTAAACATATTATGAGGTTGAGGTTTAATCATCTCAATATTATTTTTTATCAGCAATTTTTCGATTGTGTCAGCCGCCGCGTCGATTATTTCGATATAATCCTTCACCATTTCGTTACTGGTTTCACGCAGGCGCGTTACACTGTAGCTCATAATCTCCTCAAAAGTAGTTATTTCATATAAAATGTGATCTCTCTTAAAACGCAGAATTTCTTTTTCGACGCTTTCGCGCTGACGCTGCGCTAATTCGCTTACCCGCCGATTGTACGCTTCCAGGGCGGTTAGCTCCAGCCATGAATCAAAGATCCCCTGAGAATCAAAAATCCCCTGAGAATCAAAAATCCCTTCGGATTCTTCGGGTGGAGCATTTTTGAATAAATGATATTTTTTTATTAGAACTTCAAACATCTCAGATAATATATTCTCTCTCTCACGCGAATTAAAGGTTTCCGTTTTGTCCATCAGATTCTCATACAGTCCCGTCGCGCGTTTGTGAAATTCCTCAATATTTTCGCTCAAAGTCTCGGCCTTTATCATAAAGGATTCGTTTATCCCATTCGCTATATCCTTTTCCTCGCCCTGCCAGGATTCCTGCTCGCGATGCGCGGAATTTATAACGCAGAATATCACCGCGATAGATTCAGCCAATATCAAAGCCTTTTCCGCGTTTTCACGCAGATAGTACGCCACGTCCTTAAATGGTTTAGTATCCGTTTGCGATTTAAGTTCGTTTAAAAAAATATCGGACTCTCTTTCCATGGTTTCTTGTAAATCAACTAAACTACTCTTTAGATTCAAGACAGTTTCATTGTAATCCCTCTTGATAATTAACCGCGTATTAAGCAGCATATCATCACAGGCGGTCTTAAAATCCGTTTTACTTTCAGGCTCGTAGACTTTTATCTTGCTTAACTGGCGTACATCATTAATCAATTCAGCGCAGCTTGTAGTGTAAAACTGATAACCCTCGTGTAAAATGTTGAGAATTTCCCTGGCGGTATCACGCTCGCGAGAATTACCCGCGCTGCGGTTCAGCTCTTTTTCCAACGCTGTTATTTGAGATTTTACTACATTTAAAATCTCCCATTCACCGGTCAGCAGCGTATAATAATAAGACAGATTCTTTCGGCTGGAAATATTGTTAAGAGTATAAGTACACGCCTGCACCGCTTTTACATAAGCCGCGTAATTTTTCTCCAGTACCAACTCAAACATGTCGGATTGTATCTGTTGGATAAAATATTCAAAATAATCCTCGGAGATATTTTTTACAAAAAGGGCAAAAAAGCGATCGACGTATTCCGATTGCCTTAAACGTCGTTCCGTTTCTTCACAGCTAAACAAAAAATAAGCCGCGCCCGCGCTTAACAATTGAATTCTCTCTACTATAACCGGGTTATCGGTTGTTTTGTGTACGTTAAACAACTGTATCCGGATACTCAAGGTTTCATTAATACTGTTAAGCAGACTGTGAATCATAATGGAATTTAGATCAGATTTTCGTCTTTCATATAATTCGGCGGCACTCCGATAGTAGTCAATCAGACGTGCGTAGTATCCGATTATTTTCTCATCATAGCCGCTAAGGCGGGCATTTCTGCCCGCCGTGATTATAATGCGATCCATAACGCCGAATTTTACGCCGCGCATTAACGTGTCCACGGTTCTCCGGGTAAGACCGTTTAAATGACTCAGGCATTTTTGCAACGCATCGAGCAGCGCGCGCTCGCTGTCCGCAAGTCTGGTATTCATGTCAGCTATACAATTCGTCAACAGACAATTCCGTAACCACACCGTCCATTGACATGCTTCGGGCTGTAACTTTCAGCATATTATCCTGCCCGACATGAAAAATAACTTTGACTTTTTCTTTACCTCTCGGACCCTGTGGTATTCCGCGCAAAGAAGTACCCGCAAGCCGTTTCATACCTTCCATAGATACTGCCGGACTTTTCACGCTTCTGTCCGGAGAAGTGTTTTCAAACACCACAATAGCCATACTGGAAACATTGTCATAATTAGTGGTCAGCAATTCCCCGGCTTCCACTGTCAATCCGTCGGAAGGAATGTCTTGACCTTGCGAGACAATCTGCATAAATCGTCTGCCGGCAATCTCCAAGCCAAGTGGATGAATAGTTTTTTCGTGTACCACCGGTCCTTTAACCGTCGGCATCATAATCATGTTGCAGTAGTAAGCCGCGCCCTGAGAAATACTCAAAGCCGGACTTATTTTGGATTTGAAAGGTTCCTTCTTAAACTTTTCACTTATCTTTTCACTCACCAAAGTAAGAGCGGAACTTCCGCCTACCAGAAATATCTCGTCTATATCAACCGTGGTCAAATTTGCCGCTTCCAGTGATTTATCCACACACCGCAATGTCTCGTCAATCAAATCCGATACGTTTTTATCACGAAACTGCTCGTAAACATCCTGCGCGTCGCCCAGAGCGTTATTTCTGCGATACAGTACAAAATCTTCTCTGCTTATCTCCATATTAATGTTTACGATCCTTGGCTCTTGGATCAGCGGAGCAAGTACAATCTTCGCGCTCTTGGACTGTGACAAGCGCTCTTTGGCGTTGGTCGCCGCCTGGGCTAATCTAACGAGCGCCACTTTTTTCTGCCGCTTAGAGACACCGTCGTCCGCGTTATCGTCAAACAGATCTATTTCGCCGTTAGTCAGCTTTTTAAATTCCTCATAAATCATATCCATAACTATCTTATCAACATCGTTGCCACCCAGATGATTATTCCCGTATGTGCTAAGGATCGAAATCGACGGTTCGCTGTCACGCATATTAATTTGTAAAATACAGGCGTCGAATGTACCTCCTCCAAAGTCATATACCAGCACTTTTTTGTCGGAAGTCTCATTTACCGCGTAACTGATTGCCGCCGCCGCGGGTTCCAAACGCAAGAACACACTGTCCTCGTCGAAGCCCGCAATCACTGCAGCGTCTTTAGTTAATTTTTTCTGTTTATCAGTAGAATTCGCGGGTACAGTGATAACACAGCCGGAAAACTCGCCTGTTATACCCAGCTCTTCCTGCGCGTATTCGTCCGCTTTCTGCTTTAAATACCCCAATATCTCGCCGGCAATCTGTTCCGGAGCGAAGCTGTATTCCTTTTCATCCACAACTATATTTATTTGCTCTTCATATCCCAAATTTCGTTTAATAGAAAGGATAGTGCTTTGAGGGTAAATGATAGCCGCTTCTTTAGCTTGTGTACCGAATACGCGCGACAATTTAGCGGGATCTTCCGGGTCTGTTTCAAATTGAATCGCGGTCGGAAAGATATTCGCGCCGTCTATCGGAATAGTCAGCGCTTCACCTTCCCTAAAATCAAAAATACTAACTACGGAATTGGTAGTGCCAAAATCTATACCTAAAAATAAACCTCGTTCCATATCCAATCCTAAAGTTCCCATGTAAGTCTCCTTTTTAATTGCGCCGCTGGGCGTGTTGAGCGAGAAGCCCCCGCTTCAAGCGCCAAAGACGCTAAGCGGCGGGAGTATGTCACAGCAGTATGGCGTGTATGGCCCGCGGCTTTTGCAAATACGCGGTTAATAAATCTTCCGCGTTGCTGTATTTAAACATCTGCTCATATATAACCGCGTTGTTAATGATGTAGTAGGGATCAGCCCCGCTCGCCGCCCAACTTAAATCAAGAAAGCCCGTTTCACGCGTTTCCATCTCGGCAGTTCTGATACTTCCGGTTGGGAGCTCCTCACTGAAATAATAACATATTGTCTCGTTGTAAAAAACAGGTATGTGCGCTTCATACAAGCCAAACCGCAAATAACGCATACGCCGTTTTCGATAGGGGTTTTCGCCTTTTATCCGGTAATACAGAAAGATATTTTTATCCGGCAGACTGTGATAAACAAACGGCATATTCTTTTCAATATACGAACGTGAGGTAACCTTGTCTTTGTTTTGTTTAAAGATAGGAAAAAGTATATCATTCCGCTCCATGGCGTCAAGAGCGTCAGTTATAATTTGACCGCTGTCGGCGGTGACCAGGCCGAAGCCTAAATAAACGTGACTTAACCCATAGGCCAAATATTCATCTAATTGTTCCGACAGTTCCGGTGACCGCGAGTCTCTTCCGGTTAATTTTTTATTCAAATAGATTTTTTCCAAGCTTATCAGCGTTTCATACATAGGTTTAAACTCATGTATTATCATCTCATACACGCAAAAGTATGTAAAGTCCTTTATAGCTGATTCGTGACAATACCCTCGGACAAATACCTTTTGCGCGCCGACACTCAAATCATGTATGAAAACAGCGTTACGCAGAATCAAAGAATCCAAGTCTTTATCAACAATAGAAATAGACGCGAGTATACGGCTAAGCTTCTGCCAGTCACTTTGCATACCTTTATAATGTTTCAAAACTATAGCCGCTAATTCTTTATCATACCAAGACTTTGTCAACAACCGATATGCGGGGAGCGCGATAATATCATAATACTGCTCAAATTTAACCATCGATTTAAGGGCGGCAAACAATGTCCTGTCAGAAATATACTCATGGCGAATCCTAATTAATCGCGCCGCCTGTTCCCAATTTTTGGAGGAGATGAACGCGTTTAGCATATCTTCAATATAATCATTTGGCAGAAACTTTTCGTCTGTATCAATATAATAGCGGATTGCGTCGTTATGCCGTCCGGTCTCAAACAGCATTTTCCCCAAAAAAGCCCGTATCCGATTCGCGAACACATCGGACAGCTCTTTATACTCTAAAGTTTCGGCCAAAATTTCCGCGGTGTGATCCATCATGCTATGCTCGGATATAATATTGCGTGACAGGGCGCACATTAGCGAAAACCTTCGAGATCCCAGATTATAAAAATACTTATACAGTCGAATATCCGTAATTTCGACCAAGCGTGAGATTCTAATCGGCGTGCTAAGCACCTCGTGCTCGTCGGCTGTAAGCGCATAAACGGTAAAGGCTTCCGAAGCGGATTCTATCAAGGCGCTGCCGTGCGTCAATTTATAAACTGTAATGCCCGCTCGTTCATTTTCCGCCAGATAAATAACCTTTGCCCTTACATTGTTTACTCGCGCGCGAAAGGTAAACAATACGCTTCGCAGCAGCTTTGCGGCTTTTTCCATATAATTGGAAGGGAAGGTGAATTCCGAACCCAGAATCAAATAATGAGCGTACAGTGTATAAAAGTATCGACTTTTTTCTTCTCTTTCCAGACAATAAACGGTAAATTGTATTAACTCGTCACGCCGTTTTTCAAGATACTCTAACGGATTAGGAGCAATAAACAGGATATGATATGCAAACGCCGTTAATTCCGGGTCATCCTCAAAGGATTCATATAAATACCTGTTTGCGGCGCGGGGATTAACCCGTTCAATTTGTGATCGATGAGCGGATCTAATGAGAAAGTGATGCAGATCCGGTAATTCCAAACGTATTTCCTCCGCGCGCGCGTAATATTCAAAAGCCTGCGCCGTATAATTCAAATCGCTCATTAGGTTAAGACAGATATATCGCAGTGAGTTTTGTGGATACGTTTTCGCAAAGCGTTCCCGCCAAAGATTTAATCTGTAAAAATCAGGTGGTATATGAGCGCTTAATCTATCGATACACCGGCGCATATCCGCGCCGTGCATTATGCCCCATCTTAAAAACGAGGAGTTAAGTTCTAAGTCGCTGGAAATAACACCCGCGTTAAAACAATCCAACAGCCAGACAAACAAAAACACCGATCTGCATCCGTAATAAAAACTGCCTCGCAGGTATTCGCATCCGACTTCATAATTGCCTTGTTCTGTTTCTATAATTCCAAGTAATAGATATGAATTCTTATCGTTATAAATACTGGCGTATTCTTTTAGCGAATTAAATACTTTCAGCGCCTTGCGT
This sequence comes from Clostridiales bacterium, assembly GCA_031273705.1. GTDB lineage: Bacteria > Bacillota > Clostridia > Lachnospirales > WQUN01 > JAISGK01. The sequence goes on along the minus strand of JAISRJ010000028.1, from coordinate 4,311 downwards.
TTTTTTCCGCGCCTGATTTCCAGCAACGCGGACAGAAACAAGTAAAATTTAAATACTGTCGGATTATTATTCTTATAATAATTCTTACCGGCAGACAACTGAGACAGGTTGGAGTACGCCAAATCTTCATTACCCAATTCTATGTGAATAAACACTGTGGCGCATAAAATCTTTAACCCCGTGCCCAATCGGGTTTTAGCGGCGTTAAGAATATAATACGCCTTTTGCATCGAAACATCAGAAGAATTAGAAGTCGAATCCGCGTTTTCTAACCGCCCCATCAGCCAGTATGACATACTTAGACAAACACCGCGCAGAGTGGATGGATTCTTTTCAAAGCGCTTTTCTAAAACCGAAAGATTTACCATAATTCACCAACCGATAAAGCCAAGCGTTTTACAATTAATTTATCCTGAACCATACAGCGAACATCTATAGTCACGCTTTTCGGTTGTTTCTTAAGTGAAAGAGTTTGAAACGCGGTAGGCCGTACATAGAATGCAATATGCGCCTGTTCGGCTATATAATGCCCCTTTGCGTCGAACACGATAAACGTCTCGGAAGGCTGAACATCCAGCAAAAGATTCATGCCGGTATAATTATTTACCGATAAATAACCGGAATCTTCAGTTCCATACATCTCTTTATTCAACGCAATCGAAATAAAAGGACGCCGCACAACCGAAATTCCCACTTCTGAACGGGGATTACCGCATAAACGCAGCGCGTCCGAGCTGTAACGCTCTGTAATTTTTGTAGGATCCACACTAAAAGTTAGCATATTAGAGTTTTCCAGAGCGCGACGGACTCCGGTCAGCGGCGCCAGCCACGGAGAACCTCCCTTTACTTCTACCGTGTCATTTACATAGCCCCATCCATCTAATTTTATGGGCACTCTTCCGAAATATTTTTCACGCTGAAAAGGAAGGATATTAATTTCCAACTGTTTTTGCAGAACAGACACAACCGCCGCTTTCTTTAAGCCCGACAAACGTAGAAAACATTCCAAAGCCCGACTTCGATCCTCATCGGACAGAGTTTTTTCATATATATTAATAAATTCAAAATGAGTGCGTGTCAGTAAATTTTTAAACTCCGAAGAATACAAAAGCTTTTCGGCGTTTTTAGGATACTGTCTGGCATATTCCGCGAACATATCCACATCGGCTATGTTAATGCCCTCCGGAGTAAGGATAGACGCCGTGTTTACACGAATGACAATCGGTAAATAGCGTTCTCCGCCATTTGAAAGAATAACCGCGCCGGTCTTGACGACGTCGCCGGTCCGAAATCTATTTACATCCATACGATATAAGATTTTTGTTTTATTTTCAAATTCGGATGGGTGAAATGTAACCGCCGGGCTATGTGAGATTATTTGACCGATAATTCGACCGCCGCCTGTGTTACGGATATTAAATGACCCCTCGAAAATATCTGGCGTCTCTATTTCTATCGCGTCAATATCTATCGCCAACACAGGCAGCGGATATTCAAACTGCGCCAACACATCCATCGAACCACCCTACAGAATTTTACTATCCAACGCTTCAAAACGCAAATTCATTTGGTCATTCATGTTTACTATCGCGCTGGTTTCACTGCGGCTCTGTTCCTCTAACTGTTCAAATAGCGCTTGCAACCGAGAAATCAATTCTTGATTAGAAGAAAGAATTTTGTTGATGTTGCCTTGTAAGCCGGAGTTAAGAGTTTGATAAGTGCCAGACATGTGATAATCAACTATGCTTCCAAATCCGTCGCCCATTTTCTGAGTTATGGACTCAAGACTTGCCTCGTAATTCGTCAACGCGTCCTTGAGTGCGGTTTGATTTTTTTCTATATATTGGGATTGGTCCTGCAGAACCGAAACAAGTTTCTTTACATTCTCGTTGCTTTCTTGAATATCCGCACTCGCCGCGGCAAGTTTTTCTATCTGCCTGGCTATTGTGTTAAACTGCTCGGACAGCGATGTCACATGCGTATTAAGATTAGTCGCGAAATTATCTGAAACTGAACTTAATTGAACGGTAATATCCTCAAAACGCGAGATAGATTCGTTGTTTTTATTTATTTGCTCCGCTGTTTTATCTATTGTCGTCGCAAGAGCGGCGATAGGTTTATCCAGCGACGAACCAAGGCTTTGTATTTTAGCGAAAGAATTCGTTACCGCGTCCCCGATTGCGATCGAAAGTTTCTTTTCCAGATTGGTAATAACAGTGGACAGCGAAGTCGCCTGGTCACGCAGCGCGACGGAGATGTCATGTTTTAATCGAAGTAAAATAGTCGCAAAATCCCCGGCGTAAAACTGACCGACTTCTCGTTCAACAAACTCTATCAATTCCGCTTCAAGTTTATCACGCGCGTACTCAAAATCAAATAGACTCGCAAACAATCTAAGCGACACAAAAGAGCAGACAGCGCCCAGGCCAAACATCAATTGATTATTAGAGTCGTGGTTGCTGTACAAGAGTGACAAAGCCAGACCTATGAATGGAGTCGCAAGTTCAAAACCGGTCACAAAACGGGAGATTGAAGTGTAACTCCAACCCAGAAAGGTAATGCGTAATATATATTTACGTACAATCGCCGACAGATGAACGCCAGACGTATTTTTCTCCGCGGTACGAACATAATCCGCGATAATATTCTTCAAAATACCAAAGCGAATTTTCTCCAGCCCGGTTTTATCCGTGATTGGCTTAGCGTTCAGATTAAAAATAGCGTAATGAGTTTGATAGCCCGCGCATACTATAATCCGTAATAAAATAGTAAGCAAGAATAAACCCAAGAACATATACAGCGCTATTCTGGCGTTGGTTGGGTTACTAAGCTGCACGCTGACTTGATTTAAAATATTGTTGATCATCAGATCACCTACCTAATTTACTTCCGTGAAATTCATATGTCTTAAAAACGCCAGCGCCGCGCCGACAGCGGTTGCGTACTCGGCATTGACGGGAATAATAAAATGAATATGAAACAATTCTTCTAATATGCCAAACATCTTAGGGCATTGCGGTATGGTAGTCAAGTTTCCTATAAGCACAACCTTGTCATGACCTGTGCCGCGAGTGGCAAACACAGCGTTCATTCCAATCGCCTGTAAGACCAAATTAATTATACCCAACGCGATGTCTCCATTGGACGCTAAATCACTTATTCGGCCGAAGTTAGAAGCCGTTGTATGAGGAGGCAGCCCGGGTAAAATATCTTTGCTTATGTCCCCGACCATCAGATCTATATTTGAAAGATCTCCGGACTCGGCTGTCTTTATTATCAAATCAATGTCGCGGACGTTAAGCATTCTATTTGCCAGCCCTATGATTGTGCCGCCGCCGATTCCTGTGCCGCCTATATGCCGAATGTCGTCTTCCGTCGCCTGTACCAAGGCGGTTCCCGTGCCCATACTAACAATAACGGCTCTTTTTAGACCGGAAAGGAACAGGCCGCCCAGCCCGTTAGCCAAAAATTCTTCTACCTTGCAGGTTTTGATTCCATATATACGTTTAGAAATATGAGAAGCGCCCACCCCGGTAATCATCACGCGCTCCACGTCAGAGATTAGAAGATCGTTATTATCCACAAATTTTCCAAACGCCCCAAACAGCGAGGCGATAGGATCGGTTGCGCGTACCAGCATAGGCGTAAGGATAATGTTGTCCCGCACCCCGATAATTTTGGTTGTACTTCCTCCTATGTCAATCCCGATGGTTATGTTCATACACAAGCGCTCCGTATTTATTAGCTATCGTCTCAAATTTGTTCCCGGCGGCGGGACCGAGCCGCGAATCTTGACCCCCGGGAAAAATATCCAGCAGCGGTCTTCCATTATAAACCCGTAAAACGGCGTCCGCTTCTTTTTCATCCCGCACGGAAAAAGCAAAAGGTGTTTTTATCAATTCTTGAAGGGCAATCACGATATCCGGTAATAATTTTCCTGTAGGCGGCGTATGTAAGCGTATTATATCAGAGTCCTCCGCCAGTTCAAAAGCCTGGTCGATGATATCGTCAATGTCGGCGGTAATCTCCAAGTCTTTTATTATTATATTTGTGTCAAAGTCCACAGAGCGCGAGCCGGAACAGATAATTCTTCTCGCCTCCGGAGTAATCCTGATGGCTGGCAAGCCCTCGGACTCCGCTTTCATTGCTCGGATATATTCCGGCGTTGTGCCGCAGCAACCGCCTACTATACCCGCACCGGATCGCGCAATCTCTTTCATGTATTTTGCGAATTCATCGGCGCCGACATTGTATCGGGTTACTCCGTCGTCAAAAGTCTCTGGCAGACCGGCGTTAGGCTGAACTATAATC
>JAISRJ010000286.1 GCA_031273705.1 Clostridiales bacterium | reverse complement strand
ATTTTGTTGTGGCGCCTATAGAGAGGTCATCCGCGCTAAGAAACGCGGTAAACCAACTGCGCATAATGACCCGTGAGGCAATTTTAGACATAAATAATTCGACGCTTACTCAAGAAGATATATCTACTTTAGAACAAGAATTAAACGAATATCCAACATTAGTGCAAGAGTATAAAGAGCTGTATCAAGGCAACGAGGATAAGCAAACCGCCTTAGAAATACAATACATCGAGGCAATTTTACAAAATTTTGACAACTATAAATCCGTAGTCATAAACCAATTTATACCCGCTATTCAATCAGGAAACGAGGTTGAAGCTTTGTCTTTACTGGATGGTCCTATGGCGGCGGCATATCAGCCTTTACTTGACGCGGTCAATGGTGTGTTACAAGAAAACCAACTGGTAGCCGAACAATATAAAGTTGAAACCGACCGGTTAGCCGGCACGTCTACAGCTATCCTTATAGCTATTACCGCAATCGCCGTAGTTATTTCTATCGCGCTGGCGCTTATAACTATCAGTAGCATAGTAAAACCAATAAGGCAAGCCGTAGACGCGGCTAAACAAATTGCGCAAGGCAAGATGAATGTTAATCTGACTTACGAATCCAAAGACGAAATTGGAGAATTAATGAATAGTTTCAGATTAATGACTAAGAACATAAATACTGTAATAGACGATATTAGCTTTGCGGTAAATGAACACATAGTAGGTAATAATGATGTTATGCTAGACTCTAGTCTTTATGCGGGTATTTTCGGAGAGTTGGTAGATGGTCTTACTAAAATGGTTGGATTTTATGTAATGACCGTTCGCCAAATGATTAGTATAATGAATTCGCTTGGCGAGGGCGATTTTAATCCGCAGCTGGAACAATTGCCCGGTAATTTTGGACGTGTTAATATAGCCGTGGATACATTAAGCAAAAATTTAAGGAACGTGACAAGTGAAATTGAAACCGCCGCGAATAAGATCTCTATCGGCGACTTAAAGAGTAAATTAGATATAGACAGGTATAAAGGCGAATGGAAAACAATCTTTGAAGAACTTAATCAAGTTATGGATAATATTAACAAACCTATTTCTGAAACAATAAGCGCTCTGCATCAAATAGAAAATGGAAACTTAAGCGCGGAGGTTACGACGGAGTATCAAGGCGACTATAACGTAATTAAAAATTCGCTGAACAACATGAGTTCTACAATCAGTGGTTATATTAAAGAAATAGCTAAAACACTGTCTGCTATAGCGGATAATGATCTGACTCAAGAGATTAATAGAGATTATGTGGGCGATTTTGGTATAATAAAAACCGCGATAAATCAAATAATGGCGCAGCTTAATCATGTAATGGTCCGGTTTAGTGAAACAGCGCAAGCGGTCTCGACCAGTTCCACAGTGGTTTCGGATAGCAGTAATTCTTTAGCGGAAGGCACTACCCAACAAGCGGGAGCAATTGAAGAGCTTAACGCGACTGTAGACAGTATAAGTGAAAAGACTAAAGACAACGCGGAAAACGCCGCGAAGGCCAGCGAATTATCACGTAAGTCCACAGAAAACGCCATGACAGGCAATGAAGAAATGAAACGCATGTTAGAATCTATGGAGGGAATAAAACTTTCTTCCAGCAAGATTTCAAATATCATAAAGGTTATAGACGATATAGCTTTCCAGACCAATCTGCTTGCGCTTAACGCGGCTGTAGAGGCGGCGCGCGCTGGCGAGCACGGTAAAGGTTTCGCGGTTGTGGCGGCGGAAGTGCGTAACTTGGCGGGTCGCAGTCAAACGGCGGCGAAAGAAACTACAGAAATGATCGGTGAGTCGATAACAAATGTAAACGCGGGAACAGAGATTGCGCGGAACACGGCGCAGGCGTTGGATCGCATAGTCTCCGGCGCTCAGGAGATAGCGGATTTGATTGGCGATATAGCCAGTGCCTCCGAGGAGCAATCCGATGCGGTTTCGCAGGTGAATATCGGCTTAAGCCAAATTGCACAGGTTGTGCAGAACAACTCCGCTACTTCGCAAGAAGTGGCGGCGTCGGCGCAACAACTTTCCACACAGTCTACCACTCTAGATGAAATGATAGGTGTATTCCGTCTTAGAAAAGACAATTCTTCTCAAATCAGAAAAAGCGCTTAAATACAAAAACAGTCTCTTCGATTCGCGTCGAAGGGACTGTTTTATGCTCGCGGGTACATTACTCCGCTTCTTTAGGTTTAACAAATCCTTTAATACTGTCAATAATATTAACGCCTGTAACAGCCTCGACCGTTTCGGGCAAGGAACTTAATATGTCAGTTACATACCCTGTAAGCTTAGACGCGCCGGAACCTTTTGCCCCACCCTGATCCACTATGACAATTTTATCTGTCTTAGCCAGCGGTTCGGAGATGGCGCGAGCCAGTTCGGGCAGCTTTTCGATAATCATCTGCGTAACGGCCGCCTCATTATACTGCTTATAAGCCTCCGCCTTCTTTAACATGGCTTCCGCTTCGGCCTTACCTCTCTCACGAATGATTTCTACTTCCGCCATACCTTCCAGCTTACGGGCTTCGGCTTTAGAAGCGCCCTCCAAACGGATAGCCGCCGCGTGAGCTTCCGCGTCTTGCAAATCGCGATATCTATTCGCTTCCGCTTGTTTTTCCACTTTATATTTGTCGGCGTTGGCGGATTTAATAACAGTGGCTTCCAATTCCTTTTCTCGACGGGCCGCCTCTTGCTCCGCAAGTTCAATTTCTTTCTGTTTGCGGATTATAATAACCTGCATTTCCGTTTCGGTAACTTGTTTCTTAACAGTGTTAGCTTCTATTTCATAAGCCAAGTCGGCGGTAGCGCGAGCAATTTCTTGCTCTTTGCGGTATGCCTGAACTTTAAGTTCTTTTTCTTTATTGGCTTCGGAGATGTACGTTTCGGCTTGTAACCGGGCTTCCTCTCCACGACGAGTCGCCTCGGATGTTTTTACTTTAGTTTCGCGGGCAGCTTCCGCTTCCGCAATATTGGCGTCACGCTTTACTTCGGATATACGTTTTTTACCCAGAGCCGCCAAATAGCCATTGTCATCGGAAATATCCCGGATAGTAAACGCCTTTATTTCCAAACCCATATCCGCCAGATCCAAAGCGGCGACTTCTTGTACCTGCGACGCGAATTTTTCACGGTCTTTGTAAATTTCTTCCACTGTTAATTTTGAAATAATCTCGCGCAGCTTGCCTTCCAAAACATTCTTGGCGATATCGACGATTACGTCGATTGTGCGCCCTTCATGCCCGGTGTTAAACTGTTCCATAGCGGCAAGAATGGATTCTTTATCGCTCTTAACCTTAATGATTGCCACGCCGTCGGCGATAATATCCACACCCTGTTCTGTAAGGGCTCCATCGGTGCGAACTTCGATTTTCATGTTTTCCAGCGAAATACGGTCAGAGCGCTCCAATATGGGAACGACCATACCGCCGCCACCGGAGATTACGCGCTTTTTAAGACCTGTAACGACCAATGCCTTGTCTTGTGGAACCTTTTTCCACATCGCGAATATTCCAATGATAAGCAGAAATATTAGGAGAGGAATAATGAGTATCATAAAACCGGGATCGTAAGGCATAACAACCTCCTATATTAATATATCTAAACTTTATTTATTGTATTTATTTTATTGTATTTATTTTATTGAAGCCGTTTGGATAGAATGTTGGCGCTGGATTTTACATAGTATGTGTTTTTATCAATGTAAACAATTGTGACTTCGGTATTACGCTCAATCTGATTGCCATCTTCGGATTTTGCGGGGGCGGAATAGGTATTCCCGTTGGCGTAGTATGTGATTTTTCCATAGCGGCCTTGAGGAATGCGCTCTGTAACCTTGGCCGTGCCGCCAATAAAACTTTGCATTTCAACAGCGCTGGTATTCTGCTTAGATTTTAGCCATACGATAATATATTTATATATTATGAAAGCCGCAGTAACCCCCACGGCAATGGAGCCTAGCCCCCAACAAACGGTAAAAAACATACGCAAAAAACCACCCCCATGTAACCTCAATAATATTATCGACACTAACCCAGTATAATTCTACCACTAATATGTACCAGGTGTCAAATTAAAATAATTACAGCGGTTTCGCAAAGCATACAAAAAAGGAAGCCAGATAAAACGGATAGTCCAGCAATTACCGGCGTACCTGTAGGTACGCGAGTGAGAGCCGACGAAGGTATTGACGTTTTAGCCGCCGAACTTTTCCGTTTATTTTTGAAACTGCTATAATAAAGCCGTCGTCTCATGAATAAGATTAAATATCTCCCCAAGCTACGGGGACTAGGGGGCTAGACTATGAAAGTAATCAGCATAACCAAGGAGAAAATACTAGTCGGTTTGTATTTGTTTATAATATTTGTGGGATTGGCTTTTACAATGCGTAACGAAACCGTATTAACGGCTTCATTTTCTATGCCGCTATCAAAAAGGGTTGTTTTGATAGATCCGGGGCATGGCGGAGTAGATCCGGGCAAGGTATCGGGTAAAACGGAAGAAAAAAATATTAACCTTGACATTGCGTTAATGCTTCAGGGTTATTTGGAAACAGCGGATGCCGTGGTGTACATGACTCGCATTGACGATGCGGATTTAGCTCAAAGCAAGAAATCGGATATGTATGCTCGAAAGTTGACGGCTAATACCAGCAACGCCGATATTTTTGTAAGTATTCATCAGAATTCATACCCCAGCGCCAGCGTGGAAGGCGCGCAGGTATTTTATTTTAATCGATCAGATAATTCCAAGCGGCTTGCGGAATCTATTCAAAAACAAATTAAATCTTTTGTCGATTACCGAAACCGTTTTGAGGCAAAGGAAAACTCTAACTATTATGTGCTAAAACAAACGACTATGCCAGCCGTTATAGTAGAATGCGGATTTTTGTCCAGCCCTAACGAAAAATATAAACTGAACAATCCGGATTATCAGGATAGAATAGCTTGGGCTATATATATGGGTATAGTAGATTATTTTAGATCAATAGAGTCGGAGTAAACCGACACACCCACGTCCCTCTTTAGCATAAAATATGAGTGAAGAAGGGGGATTTTTTTCATGAATGAGTTTCCATATGAGCGCGGAGCGGCGCTAGAGTACGCGCATCAATGGGCAAAAAAACGCAACCCCGCGTATTATGATTTCTCGGAGTTGGGTGGCGACTGCACAAATTTTATATCTCAATGCTTGTTTGCGGGTACGAAGGTAATGAATCACACTCCAGAAACAGGTTGGTTTTACTATGATATAAATAACCGTACACCGTCGTGGAGCGGTGTGGAGTTTTTTTACGACTTTTTAGTAAGCAACAAAGGTATGGGACCCTTTGCGCGTGACAGCGAGATGTTTGAAGTTACAGAAGGGGATATAGTTCAGCTGAAAATGTCGCAATCCAATTTCACGCATACTTTAATCATCGTATCTATCGGCAAACCGTTGAGTATGGGCAGCATACTTGTGGCGGCCCATTCTATAGACAGCGATTATCGCCCGTTGGATACCTATGCCATAAAAGATATTCGATTTCTTTCGGTGCAAGGCTATAGGAAGTGAATTGTATAGGTTATTGAAATACCACTTTACTTGGAGTAATATAAAATCATGGCTCGGCAAATTAACGCCGGCCCATGATTTTCATCTGTTTAGTACAACCGCTTGCTTCTGTATATAGTGCATCTGTATATAGTGCATTCGCGTTCACCTCGACTTTTGATTGTGTCTTATCAAGTGGTGTAAACCTGAAGCAAGCCAATGCCGCTGACTGTAGTTTTCAACTTCTACATAGAATCAAGGCTCATGTAACGCTTATCGGCGGCTGTCCACTATGAGTACAGAACCTTCGTTCTTTGCCGCTCCAACTTCAAGTTCCATAATCGTATGAAATGTAAGGCGACTTTTTCCAAAAATTATATGATTTCATATAGATAAATACTATATGAAACATCCTTTGTGGTAAATTTATCGAGTAATTTCATATTCATTGTTTCCGAATTCTCAATTTCTACTGCTGACAGTAAATAATCGCATCCCATAGTTTTTATCTGATGAACGTCAAACTCTACCGTAATAGACTTTTTTTGATGTTTGCTCGGATCATATTGTCTTCCTAATTCTGATGTAAATAAATAGCACCTGCTTCCCCACTCGTCAAAATATTGACGTATCACTTCACTTTTTTCCAGTTCTTTAG
>JAISRJ010000280.1 GCA_031273705.1 Clostridiales bacterium | reverse complement strand
CGTTGCATTTTACCAAAAGCAGTGTCACGATATACAGTGTAACCTGTGATACCTTCGTTGATGCCGACCCGTCCTATGTAACAGAGGACAGAGGCGTGAAAAGCGGAACCATCGGTTATTACGATCAAAACGGCAATTTGAAAACGGAAAATGTAAGCTATACACTCAGTGAAGATACGGCGTTGAACGCAGCCAATGAAGAGGTTCATTACGTTGAATCCATTACCTTTCCGCTGACTTATGAGAGTGATAAATATTACCTGACCCTTTATATAAACAGCAATGTAATGGGGGTACAGTTTTGCAATAGCAACGACAAAGCCACCACGGCAACATACCCTGCCGTTTTCACGGTGAATTGGGATACAATATCCGGCAATGGCAGTTCCAAAGCTTCGGAAAATACAGCGGGACACTCCTCGGAGAGCGCAGAAAGAAACACACCCGAAAACAACAGTGCTACCGTCGTAGAAGAGGACGGACTTAACATTCATTATGCGAATAAAAGCGAAACACCTCCAAATCCGGTTTCGTATACGGCTTATCTCAATACGAACGGGCTTATCATTATCGGCATATGCGCCAGTGTTGTCATTATTGCCGGTATTGTTCTGTTAATCAGCGGCAAAAAAAGGAAGGCGGACAGGACATGAAAAAAACTTCAATAATAACTTCGCTTATCCTTACTGTATCCATATGTTTATCCGGATGCGCTTCCATGAATCCTACAAACGGTAAGGCACAGGAGCAAACCAATGCAATCGTCTCCACGTCGGTGGCAATCTGTCAAATTTTAGACAGGCTTGAATACACGGGTGTAATCGGTGTTCCCGAAACAAGCAATACGCTACCGGACCGTTATAAAAACGCCACTGTAATCGGAGCGCCGATGAATCCGGATTTTGAGATTATAAAAAGTTTATCACCTGATCTTGTGCTTACACCAAAATCATTGGAAAGCACCCTGTCAAAAGACTATACTGCGGCAGGCATAAACTCCGCGTTCCTTGATCTAAGCAGTGTTGAGGGTATGTATAAAGCTATAAATTCTTTGGGCAAGCTACTTGGCTGCGAAAAAAAGGCGCAGGAGCTTACCTCCGAATATGAAAACTATATGGCAGAATACACCGCCAAAAAAGGTGAACAACCGAATATTCTTCTCCTCATGGCTTTCCCGGATGGATTTTATCTTGTCGCTACAGAAAATTCTTATGTAGGAAATCTGGTTAAATTGGCAGGCGGTAAAAATGTATATGGCAGTTCTACAAACGGCGATGAAAACGGGTTTGTAAATATCAATCCGGAGGATATGGTACAAAAGGATCCAGACATGATTTTGGTTTTCGCTCACTATGCGGAGAAGGATGCTTTTTCGTTTATGAAGAAGGAGTTTGAAACTAACAAGTCATGGCAATATTACGACGCAGTAACACAAGGGGAGATTCATTATCTGCCTTCGGAATATTTTGGTATGAGCGCAACCTTGTCATGGAGCAAGGGATTAGATCATTTGGAACCGATTCTGTATGGAGAATAAAGGAATGAAAATCAGGGGTTATCGAACAATTTTAGCTTTTATATTGACAAGCGCAGCCATATTTGTTTTGTTTTTTATTGCGGTGAATACAGGAGGATTAAAAACCTCCCTTTCACAGCTTTTGAACGGGCTTTTCAAAGAATACGATAAAACCGTTGCCATTATTTTTGAGCTGCGATTCCCCCGTATTATCGTCGCTTTGCTGGGAGGCGCTCTCATGGCGGTTTCAGGCGTTTGTATGCAGGCGGTTATGAAAAATCCTCTCGCCGATCCGGGGATTATCGGTATCAGCTCGGGAGCCGCTTTTGCAGCTGTTTTAGTTGCAGCTCTGTTTCCGGCATTAGCCGTTTTTATACCGATATTTTCATTTTTAGGCGGTATTGTAGCCTTTTTACTTGTATATTCCCTTGCATGGAAAGGTGAAATAAGCCCCATTCGGCTTATTTTGGTTGGCATTGCCGTAGATGCCGTGTTTGCAGGACTGTATAAAGCATTTGAAGCGATGACCGGAGGGCGATATTCCGGTGCTGCCAATATTATCAACGCCAACATATCCCTGAAAACCTGGGGTGACGTAAAAATGCTGACTATTTATACCGTCATTGCGGTTGTTCTTTGCGTTTTCATCGTCGGGAAATGTAACCTGCTTGCGCTTTCGGATCAGGCTATGCACGGGCTTGGAATCAAAGTGGGGCATACAAGAATTGTCGTATCCATCGTTTCGGTTCTATTGGCCAGTATTTTTACCGCCGTCATCGGGACGGTGAGCTTTTTGGGCTTGATTGTTCCGCATATTGCCCGGTTGCTGGTCGGGAGCGATCATAAAGTGCTGATCCCGTACAGCGCGTTGTTGGGCGGATTTATTTTTTTGCTTGCGGACACACTGGGGCGAAGCGTGGCTTATCCGTATGAAATCAGTTCATCCATTGTGATGGCGCTGATTGGTGGTCCTGTTTTTATATGTCTTTTGAAAAGGAGCCGCGGTGTATATGGAAAATAGACAGATTAGGGTTGAAAACATTCGCTTCTCCTATCATAAAGACAATGAGGTAATAAGAGGGCTAAATCTGGCGGTACCACACGGTAAAATAACCGCGCTTTTAGGACCGAACGGCTGTGGGAAATCAACATTGTTTCACTTAATGACAGGACAACTGAAACCATCCACGGGAAGGGTTCTCTTAGACGGTGTGCCAATTGACAAAATCAAACGGCGGGATTTCGCACGGCAAGTCGCTGTTGTATATCAACACAATACGGCGCCCGACGATATCACGGTACGGAAATTGGTTTCATTCGGGCGAACGCCGTATCAACCCCTTTTTTCTTATGGACAAAAAGCTGAGGATTCCCGCATGGTTGATCATGCGCTGGCGATTACCGATACCGCAGAGCTTGCCGACTGTGCGATCTCAGAGTTATCGGGCGGTCAACGGCAGCGCGTTTGGCTCGCTATGGCATTGGCGCAGTCTGCCAAGATCCTGCTTCTGGATGAAATCACGACATTTTTGGATATCCATTACCAACTTGAAATCTTGCATTTAATCCGGCGGCTAAACAACGAACACGGCATTACTGTTTTAATGATTTTGCACGATATCAATCAAGCTCTGGAGTTCAGCGATGCGTCTATTGTCATGGGAAATGGTACGATTCTGGCTAACGGACCGACCCGTGAAATTATAACAGAAAGCTTATTGAACCGTGCTTTTCAAGTAAACGCGCATATGGCAGAATCCGGTGGCAGCCGGTATTGTGTTTTCAAATATAGAGGTGGATGAGCCGGGCACCGGATGAATTAAAAACGTGCGAAACGGATTATTTTTAGGGTGTTATGGAGCGGAAACACATTCATAATTTTTTTATAATGTATTAGGCAAAGAAAGGCGGACGGAATATACGATGAAATTTAATTTTAATAGTTTGAAGCGAAAAAAGACCGGGATTGTTTTTATAACCATAGGAGTGACGGCGCTCATATGCGTAATTTTATTTTTAATTTTTGGCAGTAAATTGCTATTAAATCCAAACCGCGAATTTGAACCTGAACAAATCTCCGATACATCGACACCTTTGCAAGGCCCCAATAATTCCATTACGATTCCCGGTTTTGAAACTTTGACGATACCAGCGGGTAAAACCTCTGTCTCTGCTTACTTGTATAATCCGGAAGAGAATATTTGTTACTTTGAGATATCTATCCTACTGACCGATACAAATACGGAAATATACAAATCAAAGCTTGTTTCTCCCGGTCAGAAGCTGTATCAGATAGAACTGAATCAGGCACTCAAAAAGGGTACATACGATGCGGTAGTACATTATAGTACATATGCCCTTTCCGACTATGCGGATATGAACGGTGCAAATGTGCCGTTTACGCTAATAGTCGAATAACCTTTGTCTCACGAGCATTTTGCTTTGAGAAATAAATTTTTCAGTGCGCAAACGCGCAGAAAGGAGTGCATGAATATGCACAAAACAAAGAAAAAGGCAAGCAAAATCGTTTCAGTGCTTGCCGCAGCGATGCTGGTTGTCATGGCATTCAGTATGACCGCTTTCGCCGCCGGGTACGAAGATCTGGAGGCAGGCAAAACGTATGTCGCAGACGCAGAACTCTCTTGCTTTGTAGCAGCAATGGGCGGCGTGGAATTCGGCGGCGGCGGAATTTTTGACGGTAAAGTTACTATCAACGTAGATGCCGGCGGAAATAAATCCATTACCATGAATTTCGCAACTGGAGGCTTTGTCATTTACAGCGTACAAGCGGTAACCTTCCTTGACGCTAATGCTACAGCATCCAACTCAACCCGTGAGGTCCCCGACGGGACAATAGGCATCTATGATGAGGACGGTGTCACTATTATAACAGAGGGGGTTTCTTATACTGAAAGCAGTAATACTGCCGAAGCCCCGAACGGGAGTCAAGTAAATTACATTGATTCCATCACCTTCCCCCTTCCCTATGACAGCAACACCTATGGTCTGACCTTCTATTTGAACTCTCAGGTAATGGGTATGCAGTTCGGCAAAGCGGCGGGTTCTACCAATACGAGCGCTTACGCCGCCATGCTGACCGTTGACTGGAGCAGCGTTACAAAGGTTGCTGTCGCCGATGAAACCAACCAACAAAGCGCTGTAGTCAACTATAATGTGCCGGAAGGCTACGAAGTGAGCATCCCCGCAACGATTACGGTTGATTCTTCTTCAAAAACCGGAAGTTATGAAATCAAAGCAGGCAATTTTGTAGTTGCTGAAGACGCTTATGTAACAGTAACCGCTGCTACATCCGGATCAGTTACCAATGGGTCTAAATCCATTGCTTTTACAAACGCTTTAGAATCCGGAAAGCTTGAAGCGGCCGGAGATAAATTGAACGGAACCGTAACCATCACCGGTTCGGCGACCGCGGCCGGCGCGTATTCAGGTACGCTGGACTTTACTATCAGTTATTTTTCGGAGTAACATAACGAAAAACATATAGTACAAAAAAGGATATTTTTAAAGGCAGGGAGTAATTACACTCTCTGCCTTTATGATATACCCATTTTTATAGTCATTTCTTCTCAAGCTGCCTTTTAATAGCGTTAAAGCTTTCATCATTCAAAATATGCTCCATGCGGCAGGCGTCCGCGGCGGCTATTTTTTCGGTTACGCCGATACTGCGCAGCCAGTCATAGAGAACAGAATGTCTTTCATAGACACTTTTGGCGGCTT
>JAISRJ010000272.1 GCA_031273705.1 Clostridiales bacterium | reverse complement strand
GATATTCAATTTATAATTAATAATTGACAATTAACCATTAACAAAGCGCATTTTGCGTTTTAGCCTCTTCTTATTTGTGGGATTTTTTGAGGCTGTGGGGGAATTTTGCGGCAAAACATGGCTGTTTCGGAAGGCAGTTTTTGACATTTTGTCAATACTGACTTTTTGCTATCTATGGATGCAGGCTCGGGGGGGATAGTAAAAAAAACTTTGTTTTAGTGTTTAATTGGAAGAAATGTATTAATTTTAAGCCGCATTTTGTTTATATTTTGATGTATGAACAGTAAATAATTTATTAACCCTAATTTGAATGAAAATGAAAAAGTGTATTTTGTTTCTTGTGTCTGTTTTATGGATGAATGTATTTCTGGTGAGAGCTGACTCCTGGAGTGTCTATTCTTCCCGTTTCTCGTTTGCTAACAATAAGTTAGACCTTAATCTAAAACTACCTGACAACGCTGAATTGGTCAATGCTTTTCCTGTTAAAGACGGGAAAATCCTGGTAATTTTGCGAAATGCGCTCCCTCTAACCATCGACAACCAAAAACAAACGATATCGCGCGAATATGGGAAGTTTTTTGAATCTTTGGGCTATGTTTCCTCGCCTTCAAGTGATTTTGTCAAACTGCCTTCCGGGGATATAGTCCTTCGGAACCCGGTAATTTTAGCCCGTCTCGATGTGGCTAAAAATGAGTGGGAAGGGGTGAACCTCCAGTCGCGGAAAGCCATCGGGAATATGCCCTTGCCCGACTGTGATAATTTATCGGGCATAGCCCTTACGAACGATGGCGGTTTGCTGCTTACAGGAATAAAAGGCAAGGAACCTTTTATAGCGGTGCTTCGCGAGAATCTTTGGCAGCCCATAGCCATAGACCCCGAAACGCTTCAGAAAATGAAGACTCCTACCGGAGAGTCACAGCCCAACTCAACCTCTGTGGGGGGCGTCACTTTGTTTTCGGGCGGAGAAAGAGCAACCGACGACGGCTATGTGCTGATGACGCCTACGGTGAATAAAGAAGGTGCCGTCTGGTTTTCGTCAGGCGTAAATCGAGACAAAGGTATTTGGCGATTGTATGAAAATCAATGGACGAAAATCAGCGAGGATACGGTGTTTGATATGCGAAGTAACCATTACGGACAGATTGTTGTTTCGACTAAAAAAGGTATGAAGTTAATCGACTCCCATTCAATCGCTATGACGGAAATATTACCTTACGAAGCGTCCACCATTCTGTTTGACGAAGCGGATAATTTCTGGTTTTCACCGGTGAAAAATTCCGAAATTATGCTTGGAAGTATCAATCTTAAGTATAAGACAGCGGTCAGTTTTACAAAGAAAAATAGCCCTTTCAACAGCGGTATTATCCGCATACATGAAGATGAAAACAACAATAAATATTTTATCACCAAAGACGGCCTTTATGTACTGAATATAACGGTTGATATGAAGAAATTTCCCGACTGGAAAATCTACTCACCCGGTTATTTGGGAGATGAAGAATTTGCCAAATATACACATAGTGATTTGTATGCCGTAAACGATAAAAGCGGGCTTGTTTTATCTGCTTATGACTACATTAACCGATGGGTTGGCAAATACACAAATGAGCAATTGGATTACAAAAAATTCACTCCCGAAAAAGAAGCCAAATCGTTTTTATCGTCTCAGACAGAGGTATCTTGTATTGCCCAGTCGGGTGAACAAATATATGTCGGCACCTTGAACGACGGGCTTTTGATGTATGATTTTGAAACCGGAACGGCCGTAAAAGTAGCGGGATACAACGATAAGACTTTCGGTAAAAAGATTCACGATTTGGCGGTCGACAAGGAGGGAAATCTGTGGATTGGAAGTGATGATGGATTGATAAAATACGACGGAAACGCATTTACTTTATACAATAAAAAAAATTCGGGATTCACCACAAAAACCGTCCACGTATTGCATTATGCCAACAATGTTTTATGGATTGGAACTAAAGATGGTCTTTTCACTTACGACGGCTCCGTTTGGGGACAATACGGAAAAAAAGAAGGTATCAAACAGGATAATATAAAATGTTTAACCGGATACGGCAATAAAATATTTGCAGCGGGACTTGATCTTTTTGGAGTCACCAAAACGCTTATTACCATTGAAAACGGCCGCCTGACAATGGAAAATACAGGCAATAACTTCTATGATTTAGTGGCCGCCGCCGATGATAATACCTTGTGGATAGGCGGCCCATTAACGCTCAGGTATAAGAAAGGAGACGAAGAAATAAAACTCTATCCCGAGGAACAAATACCCTTTAGGCTAAAAGCCGGTATACGCTTGGTGGATTACTGTAATAAGGAACTGCGCTTCCTAAGTCATGAAGACTTTTCCTTAGGCATTAAACGGACAATCGGGTCGCAAGAAAAATCACCGGAAGAACTTCTTGCCCGAGAATACTACAAACGCCTGAACACCTTCGATTGCTCCATCGTTTACACCTTGAAGTTAAAGTAAATTCAATCCTGGGCAGCCCGGAAAAAGTGTTCCCTGCTGCCCAGGATAGATAGTCTCAAGGGCTCACTTATCTGTTTGATATGCTCATTCTTAACACCCATCCCACGCTTATAATGACGAGATTTATATCAGGCAGATTAACAGCCTATTGCGAATACTCGTCATGTCCCCTTTTGGGACGTTCTCCTCATTATCTCGATATTTTTTCCCAATTGGCAAAAAACCTCGCGATATTTTTTGCCAAACAGAAAAAAATATCGAGATAATATAAGAGCGCTTACTGTTTTCTGCCAAGACGAAAATATCCAAAACAAGTATGTTGTAAATAAAATGCTGAATACCACGCATAACGGAACAAAGTTTATACAGGGCTTCTTAGTTCCAGAACGATCGTAGCGTATTCAATGCCACACTACGCTATTATTCAAACAATCAGCCGAATATGGACTATACCGGCTCACTCTACAACCTTGCCGACCCCTCTGATGCGGTAGGCATGATAGACCGGTCGGCATCTAAAACCCATCGCCCGGCCCTCGACCTGTATTACCAGCAGAACCTGAAGAAGGGGCAAACGCTGGTTTTTAACTTAGTAGGTACGTATATTTATACCGAAAACAGCCGCATCTATCGCGAGAGCCGGGACGGTCTGCTGCTGACCGACGTAAACAACCGCGTGACAGGTAAGAAGTATTCCTGGATAGGCGAGGGCATATACGAAAAGACCTTGGGCGAAAACCGCATCAGCGCAGGCCTGCGCCATACCCAAGCCTCCACAGACAATAGCTACGCAAACGGACGTGCCTATACCACCGAGATGGATCAGAGGGAGACCTTCCTCTACAGCGAGTTCAAGGGCAAGGTGAAAAAGCTGGATTATACGCTTGGAGCAGGCGTAACCCGCTCTTATTTCGGGCAAAAGGGAGAGGGGGACGGTTATAGCTATTATACCTTCAATCCGCGTATCGCCCTGCACTATACCCTGCCGGGGCGTTCGTACATCAGGCTGAGATCTGAAATAAGCAACTCCTCCCCTTCCCTGTCTAACCTGAGCGCCGTCGATCAGACGGTGGATTCGCTGCAGATACAACGAGGCAATCCCAATCTGAAGCCTTTCCTCCGCTACCGTTCCGAACTCTCCTACGAGCTTCAGAAGGGCATCTTCTACGGCAATATGCAGGGGGTGTACGAATACCAGCCCAAGGCCATCATGGACGAAAAATATCTGGAAGGCAACAAGATCATACAAAGTTGGGATAATCAGAAGAAATGGCAGCGAATGGCCGCCAGCCTCACTTTGCGCGTAGGCCCTATCAAAGATATTTTCCAGTTCTCGGTGAGAAACACCCTGAATCATTATATCAGCGACGGGAACACCTACCACCATGTCTATACCAGTCTGTTTACCAACATACAAGGGTCGGCCACCTATAAGGGCTTTACGCTTGCCGGCGGCTGGGAGACTCCCTGGAACATGTTCTACGGCGAAACGATGGAAGGCGGGGAAAACAACCACCATGCCATGCTGGGATATAAATACAAGGACTTGTCGTTCAGCGTAGGCATGTTCAACCCCTTCGTCGACAACTACAAGCAGGAGACCGAGAACCGCTCGCAATATGCCTCCTACAAGAAGTCACACTATATCAACGAATCCTCCCGTATGTTGCTGCTACGTTTCAACTACAACTTCTCCTTCGGCCGCACCTTCAAAGCCGGCGAACGCCGCCTGAACAATGCCGACGAAGACTCCGGCGTCATGAACACCGGGAAGTAAGGATGCCTTTCGGCATCCTTCTTTCGTAAAATAGCCTTATCCTTTTGTACAACACCTGTTTGTGGTACAAGCTGACATTCTTAAGAAAAAATAAGGCAAAAAATTCAATTTTTTTGTTTGGTGAAATAGCATCTTAGACGCTATATTTGTATACAAATTAAACGTTGTTTTTATTTTGTGTCGGTATAAAAGTAAACTAACAAATAAGTTAACAAATGATTAGAAGAGAAAATCAGCCATCTATCCGGAGAATCCTTTCGGCGTTTATGCGGAAAACGTATGTTGGGTGTATTTTATGTTTGTCCGCTCAGGTTTGGGCGCAGGATACCGCGTATTGGTTCGCAGCGCCGCATTTGTCGGAACAATTAGACGCCGGCATCCCCTTGAACCGGCCGGCCTTTTTGTCTGTCGCCAACGCCACCGGGCAAACCGCCCATGTCACGATAACCCTCTATAACGGAGGAACAAACCCAAACGTCACCAACGTAA
>JAISRJ010000195.1 GCA_031273705.1 Clostridiales bacterium | reverse complement strand
GATGGCAAATGATTTCGCTTGCGGGTATAATTTCTAATGGAAGGATAGAATGGATTTGATGGAAATATGGGCTCATCGCGGCGCGTGTCATTTTGCTCCGGAAAATACTTTAGAGAGTTTTAAATTAGCTGTTGATATGGGCGCGGACGGTGTGGAACTAGACATTCAACTTGCAAAAGACGGCGAAATTGTTGTTATTCACGACGAAACTATCGACCGCGCAAGTAACGGTTGGGTTAAGGATTATACGCTGGCGGAATTAAGAAAATTTAAGATTCCAACATTGGCGGAAGTTTTGAAATTAATTTGTCCTACGGGCTTAATTATGAATATCGAACTAAAAACCGGAATAATCTTTTATAACGGCATTGAGGAAAAAGCGATGTCGTTGGTACAAAAATATGACGCGGTGGATCAGGTAGTTTGGTCCTCATTTAATCATTGGTCCGTTAAAAAAATACATGAATTAAACGCAAAGGCGCAAACGGCGCTTTTATGCGGCAACGGAATTCTTGTAACAGGCGAACAATGCGAAAAAGTCGGGGCGCTGGCACTGCACCCCGAATACAGCCAATTATTCTTCCCCGGTCTTGTGGATGATTGTCACAAGCGAGGGATAAAAGTTCGCCCGTGGACCCTTAACCATCCTGATGAATTTAATTACGCGAATCATTTAGGTGTGGACGCTGTAATTACAAACAGAATAGATCTTGCGCAAAGCGTGTTGAAGTATGTTAAGTGAATCTCTGTACAATTTTTATCGCTCCTCGCCAATGAGGGAAGGGATATTGTGTTGGTATCCATTTGAAGCCGGCGCAAATATATTGGATTGCAGCGACGGCGTATTGACAGATATGCTGAAAGCCCGTAATTGCTTTGTTAGTTTTCAAAGAAAAGATAGCCTTTTTTTTGATTACATCATTATTTTAGATCCTACAGATTTTGATGTCTCAACACTCGAGAGCTTCCGTAAAAGGCTTGGCGAGCATGGTCGATTGCTTCTGGCCTACGAAAATCCGTTCGCTTTAAGATATTGGGCGGGGCATAAAGCCCAAAATACCGGTCGCCCATATGATACTCTTACGCGAACAGGAAAAGATCCTCTGCCGAGTAAAGCTGAATTATCGTCTAATCTAAAGATAGCGGGCTTTAAGGGTCAGAAATGGTATTATCCTCTTACAGACCACTGGTTTGCAAGGGAAATTTACAGTGACAATTATTTACCTAATAAATTTTTTAATCAGCGATTTGTGCCCTACATAGACTGTGATTCGTCCCTCACATTTGACGAACGAGCTTTATACAGGAGTATCATTTCCGAAGGGGCTTTTACTTTTATGTGCGGAGCTTACTTGGTAGAATCCAGAGTTTGCGAGGCGGACATTCCGTGTACCGTGGATTATGCTTCTGTCACCGCTTATCGCGGACATTCTAAATGTTACGCGACGACAGTGCGAAATGATAATACTGTTAGAAAAATTCCGCTGTATAAAGATTCCGAGGCAGGTGTTCGCGCTATATATCAAAACCATATGGAATTAAAATCGTTAGGTGTGCCTGTAATAGACTGCGAAATTGAAAACAACTGCCTTGTAATGCCCAGAATTTCTATGCCCACATTATGGGATTATTGGGCGGAAAAATTTTGCGAAGGAGCACTTAACGTCAAAGGTATGATTAAACAATTTGACAGAATTAAAGAATATATTTATAAATCGGCCAAATACGGTAAATGTTATTGGGAAATGGTCCCGGCCAATTGCTTTTATAATTATGAAACAGACGAATTACTCTTCTTTGATCAGGAATTTTGCTGGCAAGACGCGGATCCGGATATAGCCGTGGCAAGAATGATTATGTCAATAAAGTTTTCGGAGGTTTTTTCAAAAGATCCAATGTTTGAGAGCGTGTTTGAGGATTTGCGGGAATATTTTGGTCTAAAAAAGAAGTGGAGTGAATTGGTACTCGCAATGCGGAAAACATATGATGAAGTTTTTAATCCAGAAGCGACCACGGATCTGGATCTTGCAACTCAAAACTCCATAGAAACAATTTCTTTGTTTAGACTTAAATGTAAATTGGAGTATTTGCGTTTATCGGAACTTAAACATATAGCGATTTATGGTTATGGAGTGCGAGGCAAAAGATTAGAGCGAGCCATAAAGGACTTAGGTTTGCGGGTAGCCTGCGTAATGGATCAAGGTTTTAAAGACAGCAGATCAATATCAGAGATAGCAAACGCAAGTTCAGCCGATGTGATACTCGTAAGTATAAAGAACGGAATATCTATCGCGGATGATATAAGACGGCGAGTAGAGATACCTGTCTTATTATTGGATGAGTTATGACCGCGCTTCAGCAAGTCGAACTGGACATATTGATGAAATTCGCAGAAACAGCTAACGCAGAAGAACTTACATGGTATGTAATGTTCGGAACTTTACTGGGCGCGGTTAGAAATGAAGGTTTTATTCCATGGGACGTTGATATTGATGTGGCGTTGCCTCGTTCGGATTACGATCGGCTGTGTGAAAACGCCTTTTGGTTTAAAGAGCCTTACTTCCTGCAAACCCATTACAATGACCCCGCCGCCGCTCCGCGCTTTGTTCGATTGCGTCGAAGCGATACGGCGGTGATTACAAATTTTCCCAATGGTCTTACCAGAGGCGGCAATATGGGCGCGTACATAGATATTCTGCCGCTGGACGACGTGCCCAACGGGGAAACCGCTAAGCTGATTCAACGAACAGTCTTAAAGATACAAGCTCAAATGCTTGCGTCCGCGGCACTGGATGAATGCGAAGGCGCGGAAGCTTCAACCGACAGGTTGGCGTACTGTTATAGTGCGGGAGGGATTGCGGGTTGTTATGATTTTTTCGCGCGTAGGTATAATGAATTTTGCTCAAGATACTCTAACGCCCCATATTACGCTTTACCTGTTCTGATTGGCGAGCGCGGGCGGCGAGTCTTTAATAAAGAGTGGTTTAGCAAGTCAACTCCTATGAATTTTGAAGGAATTGCGGTGCCCGCTCCTATAGGTTGGAAAGAAATATTAATCGCGTCTTATCCGGGTGGGATTGACGAACCGGATTTAAAATACCGCAAAGCTCCGCGCACCGCTAACGCGGTGGTTGATATTAATCGATCCTATAAAGAATATATTCGTCGGTATACTGATATGCTTATCGGTACCAAAGGTAAGAAAATTATGCTGTTTGGGGCGGGGAACAGTCTGCGAATCTGGCTGGACAGATATGGAACAGGTCTAGATATAATCTGCGCCTTTGATAACGCGGAAACCCTTTGGGGCAGTTACGCACATGGTATTTACGTACGTTCCCCAAAAGATTTACCCTCGTTGATTGACAATGGTACTAGTTTTATAATCACGAGCATACATTATGAAGAAATCGCAAATCAGCTTGAAAGTATGGATATTTTTGATTATTACATATTTATTGATGGTTTGAAGTATTTGGAGAGTGTGTAAATGCAGAGCAAAGTAAGTATGGTTGTTCCGTGTTATAACAAAGTGCAAATGATTGGCGCTATGTTAGAAAGCGTTATTGGTCAGATTTGGGATAACATAGAATTAATACTTGTAAATGATGGCAGTACGGACGGCACTCGCCAAATTATCAGCCAATATGAACCCAAAATACGGATAAGAGGATATGAGCTTATCATTGTGGACCAAGAAAACGGGGGCTGCTGCGCGGCTGTGTACGCCGGTCTAATACGCGTGACCGGGGAATATTACTGTCTTGTGGACTGCGACGACGCGATTGATCCGGAATATGTGTCACGAATGGCCGGTTGGCTGGATACTCATTCGGACTATGAATGGGCGGCCTGTTCTTATAAAGAGTGCAAGGATAATCAAAAAACAGTAAGTAATACAATTATAAAAAATTATCCACAAGACACTTCGCGATTATTGGAAAAATGGCTGTTTAGGGTAGTGATAAGCACGGTTTGGATATATATGGCAAGAGTTTCATATATTAAAAAATGCGGTATGACAGAGAATTGGTGTGTGGAAAATCGTAAAACTTATGAACCACTGGTAGCCATTCCGTTGATGGCGGGCAAGGGCAAACTAAAATATTTTCATGAAGATCTTTATCAGTATAATATATTCGCGAGTGATTTGTATAAATTTTATAGATATGAAGATATAACGTCTTTTTATAATGACTTTTTGTATTTATATAATTGGTCCATAAAAAGACTGACCTACCAGAGAACGGAAAAAAAAAGGCTGTTAACACTAGCGCGTTTATCTTATATACAAGAGTTATTCCTGCACTGTCCAAATGCGCCTGACGGAGTTAAGCATTTGGAAACGCTTGCCGTGGAAACTTCGCAATTTCTAAACACAATTTTTGAACCGTCCCCATATATTCAGCCCAAAACAATTTTGCTAGACAAGGGCAAGTATCTTTTTACCGCAATCATGTTATCCGTGCTGAATATAGAATTTGAGGAAGCGCCCTTGGGTAGGGTAATCGGTTACGGCGCCCTTGGACGAATGGCGAAACGGCTTCTTCCATGCCTAAACGCTACGAAGTGGCGGCCAACGGAACTGTGGGATAAAGCGGGGGAAGGTACTGATATTTTAAAGCCGGACTTCGCTTCCCTGGCTGATAAAGATACAATACTGCTATTTCCCATTGACCGCCAAATAGAGGAGGAAATACGAGAAGAATTAGTTGGAAGAAATATCCGCGTTTTTAATTTATTAGAGATAACACATCTAATATCAACCTTATACTATCCGCAGTTTAAAAATGCGAGGTTAAAGTAATGCCGCTTGTTAATCAGAAGCAATGGAACATAGGTTATATATCCGGAGCGTTTGACATGCTGCATATAGGCCATATTAATTTGATCCGCAAAGCCAAAGAACATTGTAGCCGATTGATAGTCGGTGTAATGAGTGATGATATTATAAAAAGAAATAAGCGTAAAACCCCTGTTATTGGATTACAAGAGCGGATGGAAATGGTAGCCGCTCTCAAATATGTAGATGAAGTTGATATTACCACACTGGATTTGTCAAATAAGGTGAATGCCTGGAAAAAATATAAATTCAACGCAATGTTCAGCGGAGACGACCACATATCCAATGATTGGTTGACAGAAAAAGATGAACTCACGAATTTAGGAGTGGATTTGGTCTTTTTTCCTTACACTAAAGGTATTTCCAGCACTATTTTACGTGAGAGGAAGCCATGTGTAACATATACCGGCATATGTTTCGAGCAGCCAATGATAATCTTTGGACCGTCAAACCCTGTAAAGAATACCGCAAGAGGGGATTTTATGAAAAAAGTCATTACATATGGCACGTTTGATCTTTTTCACGCGGGGCATCTTAAACTGCTGCGACGGGCGAAAGAACTTGGCGATTATTTGATTGTGGGCGTTACGACAGAACATTATGATGTAGAGCGAGGAAAAATGAACGTTGTGGATTCTGTTATAAAACGTA
Source organism: Clostridiales bacterium (assembly GCA_031273705.1). GTDB lineage: Bacteria > Bacillota > Clostridia > Lachnospirales > WQUN01 > JAISGK01. The sequence goes on along the minus strand of JAISRJ010000195.1, from coordinate 1,767 downwards.
TCGACAATGTGCGAAACTGCGGCTTGGCAGATGAAATTATTGTGGAAGAACATGAAGGACAAAAAATTCATGACATACAAAAGTTTGGAGTTAGTATTTTTGCCGTGGGATCAGATTGGCGTGGAAAGTTCGATTACATAAAGGAATATTGTGAGGTCGTTTATCTAGAGCGCACAAACGACATTTCCAGTTCGGAGTTACGGGCGGAAAAACAAGGGATTGTAAAACTTGGGATTGTCGGAACAGGCAGAATCGCGAAACGAACAATGGATGAATTACGTTTTGTTAGCGGCGTAAATACTATATCCGTATATAATCCGCGTATTAAAAGCGCGGAGGAGTTTGCGAAACAGTTTGCGTTAATCTCCGCGACGGATGATTTTGGATTATTTTTGCAGGCAATAGACGCCGTTTATATTGCCTCACCCCACGAAACTCATTATGGATATACAAAACTTGCGTTAATGGCCGGTAAGCATGTGTTATGCGAAAAACCACTTGTTTTAAAAAAAATAGAAGCGGTGGAATTGTTTGACATGGCTAAACACGCCGGTCTGGTTTTGATGGAAGCTATAAAAACAGCTTATGCCCCCGGATTTTTGAATTTATTGGCAGTCGCTAAAAATGGTCGAATCGGCATGATTCGCGATATAGAGGCGGCATTTACAAAACTTGTGCCGGAAGAAGCGAACACCAGAGAATATAACCCCGCAATAGGCGGGAGTTTTACAGAATTGGGGAGTTATGCTTTGCTTCCAATTATAAAATTGCTGGGCGTGGACTATAGTGAGCTAAGATTCGATCGGTTTTACAGCAAAAATAGTGTGGACGCTTACGCAAAGTCATATCTAAAATATAACGAAGCCATTGCCAGCGCTAAGACCGGAATAGGGGTTAAGAGCGAAGGTCAACTTCTAATATCCGGTTCTAAGGGATATATTTTGGTTAAATCACCCTGGTGGCTGATAAAATCTTTCGAGGTATGTTATGAGAATCCGAATGACAACGAAAGTTTCTCCGCCTCTTTTCCGGGGTACGGAATGCGGTTTGAAATAGCGGATTTTGTGCGTAACATCAACAACCCGGGTATGCGGGATTATAAGCTCTCACCGGAGGATTCCATCGCTATCGCGGGTATTATGGAAAAGTTTTTAGACGAAGGTTTTCAAGAACCAATCAGAAGTTAAAAAATCAGAAGTTAAAAAATAAAACGGGAGTTTTAATATGCAAGCCAAAGTTAGTATGATGGTGCCTTGCTACAACAAAGTAAAATGGATTGGTACAATGTTGGACTCTGTTATTGCGCAAAAATGGGATAACATAGAACTGATTTTGGTGAACGACGGAAGCACGGACGGTACTCGCGAAGTGATTGGCGACTATAAGAACCGATTGTTGGAGCGCGGTTATGAAGTAGTTATCATCGATCAAAAAAATATTGGTCTTCCCGGAGCGATTAGAAATGGGTTAAGGGCTGTAACCGGCGAATTTGTTTGTATGCCTGATTGTGACGATATACTTCACCCTGAATATGTATCCGCTATGGCGGATGTTTTGACTAAAAGGCCCAATGATGTTTGGGTAAGGTGCGATTTTAACCGTCCTATTGATTATGAAAGCTGGCCGTACTTAAAAAAAGACGCCAACTGTTTACATATGGAATATTATCCTTATAAATTACTTGAAAGCTTATTTTTATCAAGGCTTAGATGGGTAACATGGGTAAATTTTTTTCGTATGGAATATTTGCGCGAGTGTCGTGTCATG
>JAISRJ010000182.1 GCA_031273705.1 Clostridiales bacterium | reverse complement strand
TACCATTAGTACCGTTTGTGGGGTGTGAAGGTAAGCCGCGAAAATTTCAAGCTTCATTCGACGGGCTGTTTGATACCCATGCCGAAATGATTGGATATGCTTACTCGCAGAAAGAATTTACAAAGTACGCCGATAAAATTTATTCAGAAATGAAAAGGTATTCACAACTGTTTGATATTTATAAAGAATATGATGGAATAAATAATTTAAAGACGGTGAATGACGCGGCGGGGATTCAAGCGGTTGTGGTGGATGAAAGCATAATTACCTTTTTAGAATACTGTAAGGAAGTATATGAAAATACAGACAGGACGGTAAATGTCGCGCTGGGATCGGTTTTATCCGTTTGGCATGAATATCGGACAAACGCGAATGAGAATTGGGCTGAACCGAAAATACCAAGCGTTAACGAGCTTTTAACCGGCAATGGGTTGAGCGACATAAATGATTTGATTATTGATAATGAAAAGAACACTGTCTTTTTGGCAAAGAAAGGTATGTCGCTGGATGTCGGGGCGACGGCTAAAGGTTACGCGATTGCTCTGGCGATAGAGGAAGCGAAAAAGATCGGGCTGTTATCTATGCTGGTAAATATGGGCGGTAATATATCGGCGATAGGAAAACCGCTTGACGGAGCGAGGGAACGCTGGGGCGTTGGAATCCAAGATCCAAAACTGGATGTAAATGGAATTTCAAACATATTAGATACCATATATTTTGAAGATAATTCTATTGTTACAAGCGGAGACTACCAGAGGTTTTATATGGTGGATGGAAAAAAGATTCATCATATAATAGATCCAATAACTCTTATGCCCGCGGATCATTTCGCGTCGGTATCCGTGCTGCACCCGGATTCGGGGTTAGCCGACGCGCTTTCCACCGCGATTTTTATTCTTCCAAAGGAAGAGGGCGAAACACTCGCTCGAGGATATGGAGCTGAGGTTATTTGGGTATACGCGGATGGAAACGTGGAATATACGGACGGTTATATGGCTATCTCCCAAACCTACGGGAATTATTCGGCGGTGGATGATTAGCGGCAAAATAATTCCCCTTCTTAACTACAAAAACCCCGCCGTAAATTACCGGCGCTAAGGGCGGGGGTTTACGAGGTATTTGGTAAAGGGGAATTTTAGAGTTATTTTCTTAACTCCGCTTGCAGTTTGGTTTCGAGATTCGCCAAGATCTTTCTCATAGAATCGGATGCCTCGTTGTCGGTTAGAGTTCGGTCGGGGGCACGGAACGAAAGAGAATACGCTACGGATTTATATCCGGATTCGATTTGCGATCCTTTGTATACATCAAACAGTTGAACGGATTCCAAATATTTACCCGCTCTTTCGCGGATGGTATTTTCTATGATATTGACGGTAATATCTTCTTTCACTTTCATAGCAATGTCGCGAGATATAGCCGGGAATTTTGGTAAAGGTTTGAAAACGCTTATCAGCTTCGCGGTTTCAAAAACCGGCGGCAATCCGATTTCAGCGTAGTAAACCCGCTCGTTTATTTCGTATTTCTCGGATGTGTTCGGATGAAGTTCTCCCACGCAGCCCAGTTCGATGTCATTTAGCAATATTCTTGCTGCGCGCCCCGGGTGCATGTGTGTTATATCGGAACACGGTTCAAATTTCGCGTCCAACCCCAAGCTGTTAAATAGCCTCTCAATCGAGCCTTTTGTTTCATAAAAATCTGTTTTTCCATATGCGGCCAGCGCGAGAGTCTCGCGTTCTTGGGGCAGCTCTCCGGGTTTTCCTGTGGATAAATAAACTTTCGCCGTTTCAAACAACCGTACATCGCTGTTTCTTCGGCTGTAATTCAGCGCCATACTATTAAGGACGCTGTTTAGCATAGTGGTACGCATGACACTGTAATCGTCGCCCAGGGGATTGATTATTCTAACCGCGTCGCAAGTTTGAAATTTGGGGCTTTCAAAGGGAAAAGTCAGAATTTCACAATAACCTTCAGTAACCATAGCTTGCTTTACGCGTTCGATTAGTCTTTGCTTCGTCGTTCTGCCGCCTACGGATGGAGAACCCGATTCCAGCGTGACCGGAATTTTATCATAACCATATAACCTGGCTATTTCTTCCGCAAGGTCGGCCTCGCGTTCAATATCCGTACGGAATGTAGGTATTACCGCGCTCCAAACGCCATCGCGGCCGCCATCGCGGCCGCCGTCGGTTTGCTCTGCCATAATGTCCAGCAACGCCAAGTAGTTTTTCATATCGTTAGAGGAAATATTTGTACCCAGCAACGCGTTTATTCTTTCCGGAGAAAAATTCACAATTTGAGTCTCGCGCCGGTTGGGGTAGCAATCCGCCAAGCCTTTCACAACCTTGCCGCAGTTTAACTGCTCGATCAATTCCATTGCTCGGTTGACCGCCGCCAACGCAAGATTGGGGTCTAACCCTTTTTCATATTTTGAAGAGGCATCCGTGCGCAACCCCAGCTTTTTACAGGTCAGCCGGATGTTGGTTCCATTAAACGACGCGGATTCAAATAGAATGGCCGAAGCGTTTTCTGTTACTTTACTGTTTTCGCCGCCCATAACACCCGCGATTGCAACGGTTTTATCGGGATCGGATATAACAAGCATAGTTGAATCTAAAGCCCGTTCCACGCCGTCCAGAGTCGTAAATATTTCATCCGCGCGGGCGTTACGCACAATTATTTTTCGATCAAATATATTATCTATATCAAAGGCGTGCATGGGTTGACCGTATTCCAGCATTACATAGTTTGTAATATCCACTATATTATTTATTGGTCTAAGGCCGCCCGCAATTAGCCTGCGTCTCATCCAGAGCGGAGAAGGCTGGATTTTTACGTCAGTCACTACTCGCGCGACGTACCTTGGGCAAAGCTCCGGATTTTCTATCGAAACAGAAATTAAAGAATTTATATAGCAGTCCGCTTCCTCTTTAAGTGAAACCGGAGGAACTAAAAACTTTTTATTATATGTCGCGGCCGTTTCCCTTGCTATCCCCAAGACAGAATAACAATCCGGGCGGTTGGATGTAATCTCAAATTCTATAACGTCGTCCAGCAGACCCAACGCCTCACGAGAATCTGAACCCGGCGGAACTTCGCGGGGGAAGATGTAAATGCCATAGTCCGGGGCTTCGGGGTATTCTTGTGTAGTATAGCCCAGCTCTTCTATAGAGCACATCATGCCTTCAGAAACTTCTCCGCGCAGTTTACCCTTCTTTATTTTTTTAAATTCATCACCGGCGGCGACCGTTCCGCCGTCCAGAACAACCGGCACGATCGCGCCTTCATAAATATTCGTAGCCGCCGTTACGATTTGGATTGTCTTTTCCCCTATATCAACCTTGCAGACGAATAATGAATCCGCGTTGGGATGTTTTTCCTTTAAAATGATTTTACCGACTACAATCTTTTCCAGCCGCGATCCAAGTGAGGTAAGGGATTCAACTTTTGTACCGGTTAAGGTTAGATCCTCGATCAATTGTTTGACAGGCGCGTCGATATTTGTGAGGCTCTTTAGCCAAGAATATGATATTTGCATGTTTTCTCCTTCTTAAAACTGTTGTAAAAAGCGTGTGTCGCCTTCAAACAGCAGCCGCATATCTGTAATGGCATACCGTTGCATAGCTATTCTATTTAAACCCATCCCAAAAGCGAAACCGGAGTAGATGGTCGGATCAATACCACCCATTTCCAAGACACGCGGATGAACCATACCGCAGCCAAGTATCTCTATCCAACCGCTGTCCTTACACACGCGACAGCCTTTGCCGCCGCAGGCAAAGCAAGAAATATCCATTTCGGCACTGGGTTCGGTGAATGGAAAATGATGGGGTCTGAACCGCGCTTTTGTTTCATTTCCAAAAAGTTTTTTTACGAACATTATCAAAGAACCTTTCAGTCCGGCCATTGTGACGCCCTTGTCAACAACTAATCCTTCCAGTTGATGGAATACGGGAGAATGAGTAGGATCAACCTGGTCGGAACGAAAAACGGTCCCCGGAGCTATAATTTTAATGGGCGGTTTTTTCTTTTCCATCGTGCGAATTTGAACACTGGACGTTTGCGTGCGCAGAACCAAACCGCCTTCTACATAAAAAGTATCCTGTTCGTCTTTTGCGGGATGATTGGCGGGAATATTCAGGGCTTCAAAATTATAATAGTCCGTTTCGACATCGGGACCTTCGGCCACTTCGTAACCCATTCCGATAAACAATTCGGATAATTCATTTATTACAATGCTAAGCGGGTGCAGATGCCCTACGGGTTTTGTCCTGCCCGGCATTGTAACGTCCAATTTCTCGTGCGCCAAACGCATGTTTTGTTCCTTATCGGATATGTGTTTTTTAGAATTGTTAAGCATCTCTTCGACAGCCGCGCGGGTATCGTTGACCAACCGCCCCATTGCGGGGCGTTCTTCCGGCGATAGGTTGCCCATACCGCGCAAAATTTGTGTAAGCTCGCCCTTTTTACCCAGCAGGCTTAGCCGCAGTTCTTCCAAAGCCGTCAGGCTATCCGTCTCTTTAACACGTTCTGCGGCCGATCGTTTTATTGCTTCCAGCTTATCTTTCATCTATTCCTCCGAATAAAATTTTTCTTATTATACCCCATATATTTGCCATGGGCGGTACAGCCCCATTTGACAGACACACCAAAATTATACATGGAATTTATGTCAAGGGCCACGAAAGGCGGTGTAAGCCGCCCGTCTTTTTTAGCCCGGGGAAACTGTTTTGGCGCAGCGCTTCATATAATACAATAGCGACGGAATTAGAAAGATTTATAGAACGTTTATTTTCTAACATAGGTATTCTGATAGCGGAGCGCGGGTATTCTACCAGTATTTCCTCCGGGATACCCGCGCTTTCTTTACCGAACATTATAAAATCATTTTTAGAAAATGACATGTCGGAATAAATGTTTTTCGCCTTAGTGGTCGCCATGTAAAGCCTGTCGCCGTTTTTCAGTTCGTTGATGTATATAAACTCTTCAAAATTTTCGTAATAACGCACATCCAATTCGCGCCAATAGTCAAGCCCGGACCTTCGGATTGCCTTTTCATCCGTATCAAACCCCAGTGGCTTTATCAAATGTAGCGCGGTCCCGGTCACGACGCACGTCCGCCCAATGTTCCCGGTGTTAAATGGTATCTCCGGTTCGTGAAGTACAATATTCATATTATAATAATCTCCGCTTGTTCCGCCGCGATTAAGATTAACTCTTCTAAACCCTCCAAATGCCGTTCAGCGTTGTCAATCGCGTGAATTTTTGGTTTGGTTTCCGGGTGGGCGGGTATGAAGATAGTGCAGCAGTCCTCATATGGGCGGATAGAAATATCAAATGTCCCTATTTTAGCGGCAATATCAATAATCTCCTGTTTATCCAGCCCGGCGAGAGGACGCAGAATCGGAAGGCTTACCGCGGATTGCGCCGCCGCTAAGCTTTGCATGGTCTGGCTGGCAACTTGCCCCACACTGTCCCCGGTTATTAAACAATGACAATTCTCGCGCGCGGCTATTAGCGCCGCGATCTTAAGCATAGCGCGTTTAAGAAGAATAGTCAGCTTTTCTGGCTGGCACTGCCTGTGAATGCACAGTTGAACATCCGTAAATGGAATTACATATAATTTTATATTGCCGGTAAACCCCGTCAGCACCCTTGTCAGATCCAAAACCTTTTCTTTCGCCCGCTCCGAAGTGTAAGGCGGGGAATGAAAATAGACGGGTATTAATTCAACTCCGCGCTTTGCCATCATGTATCCCGCGACCGGACTGTCTATTCCGCCGGATAACAGCAGCGCCCCCCTGCCAGAAGAACCATATGGCAGACCACCGTGCGTTTTTACCGTTTCGGCGTATATATAAGCGTTCTTGCGCAACTCTATGTGCAGAGTAACTTCGGGGTTATGCAAATCCACGCGCGCGGATTGCGTATCTCCCAATATCTTCTCTCCGACAATCGCGGATATTTCTTGCGAGTTGAGAGGGTAACGCTTATCCGCTCGACGGGTTTTTACTTTAAAACTAAAAGTTCTTTGCCCATAATGCGTTCTAATAAAATCAGCGGAGATTTTACACAGATTTTCTATGCTCTGATCCTCTGTCATAACGCAGGGGCTTAACCCGATTAAGCCGAAAATTTTAGAAACAGCGGGAATAATATGGTTATAATCCATATCCCCGCTGTCGCTTTCAACTAAAAATCTTCCGTTTTCTCGCGTTACGCGCACATCAAACCCCGACAGACGCCGCTTGATCATTTTGGCAAGCCGTCTTTCAAAAAATCCTCTGTTTGCGCCCCGCAAGAAAATTTCACCGTACTTAACTAGCAATGCTTTTTTCAAACAAATCCTCTTTCTACTCCGATACTTCTACTCCGATACAGTCGTTCTGGAAGGCACCGAACCCGTACCGACACGCACTTCGGCAGGCGTGGCTTTGTATCGGCTGATATTTACCTGCTCAGTCATAACTTCTACTCCGTCCTGATAGACGGTTTTGTACAGCACAAATTTTAAACCTGTACGTGAACCTTTACTTACCACTCGCTTACCTTGCGGCAATGTAGAATCATACACAATTTGATCCGCGCCGGGCTGAATGGTCTCCAATAATTGATTATGGAATTTCAATTCCCGTCCGGGCTCGTGTATTTCTATACCGTAGATATTCGCCGTCAATCGTCCGCCTTCTATTATACATTCTATAAATATCGGCAGATTGGTATTATTTTTAAACTTAAAATCCAAATAATCTCCGGCAAGCGTAGCGTCGAATCCATAATCCAAATATCCAACCTTTAAAGAATGATTAGTCCTCTCAACAACCTCCAACTCGGCGAAAAGCACCGCGTTATATAATGTGCTGGATACCTGGCAAACACCGCCGCCCACATCCTCTTCCAGCTTACCGCCTACGATAACAGGCGCGACCGCGTAACCGTTCTCGACCGTGCTTGGTCCAAGCGCATTATTTGTGGAAAAAATCTCACCCGGCTGTAAAGTGGTGTTATTTACCTTGTTCGCGGCATTCGCGATATTTGTGTTGCGCCCGTTTGCCCCCTGTGAAAATGTAGTGTAAAACGACCCAATCAAACTTTGAGCTTTTGCCACGTCTTCTTCCTTAAATTGCGCCGCGACCGGAGACAGTGCGATATCCACCGTTCCCGGACGGTTTTGAGCCAATATATTTTTGACCTCCGCGGCGGTCGTCTCTTTATCCATCTGCCGCCCCGGTATCTCTTTTGTAATGATAAACTGTCCGTCTACGCGGTCTATAGTGGCATTTACAGGCTCGACATAAACCTGGGGGGCTACCAGACCGATTTTATCATAAACGGTCGTATCATCGTAAGTATATGAAGGCTCATATGTAATTTCATAAGGCGTTGTTTCCAGCGCCTTTATCTGGTCGTAACGTTCTTCTGTAGTACCGGTTCGGGCATAATTGTACGCTTCATCTACGGCTCCGGAAAAATCGTAACTTACTTTAAATTCACCGAATTTATAAATATATTCCATGTTACCGGATTTAAGCGTAATCTGTTTTTCTTCCAATTCTTTTTGTTTTATTCCATTGACTTTTTTAAGCGCTTCCGCTTTGCTTAATTCGCCAACATCCACGCCATTTATAATAATGTTTTTATAAATGGTTTCGCTGTTAGTAATTATGTCGCGCATATGCAGGTATTTTGAGTATGACATGAAGCCCAGCATCGAACCGCCCGTCGCGACCGTTAGTATCAGCGCTATTATTACCCGCAGCGCTATCTTTCCGACTTTACGTTTTTTGGGCGGATCGGGGGGTGGGGGTTTATTTAAGTCTTGCGGGTTAACGTCTGCTTCGTTTATAGCCGCTTCGTTTGTATCCAAGGCGTTTATGACGGTCGTTCGCGTTGTATCCATTGTAATGTCAGGCATAGCTATCCCCCTCTTTAGAATATTTAAATACTCTTCTTAATCGTTACAGCGGGTTTACAAAATAAACAAAAAAGGAATCCAGATAATTGCTATAGTAATAGTTTTGCGAAAACACTTGTTCATTATACAGTTTGCCGCCCGGTGGATAAGTTTATACAATTTTTATCCGGTGGAATGTTTTTTTGCCTTTTTGAAGCATGATTCGTCCATTAGGCATATAAGTGACCAGATGTTCAAAGGAGTCAATTTTCTTGTCGTTTACTCGAATGCCGCCTTGCCGTATCAATTTGCGACCTTCGCCGCGAGACGCAATCAGACCGGCCTTTTCTAACAGCAGCACGATGTTCATTCCGTCTCCCCACTCCGCGGAAGAAATTTCTGTCAGAGGGATGGCGTCCTCATTACCGCCCGCGCCGCCAAATAAGGACCGCGCCGCCTTTAGCGCTTTTTCCGCCTCGTCAGACCCGTGTATAAGTTTTGTCACCTCGTAAGCGAGTTTCTCCTTAGCCTTGTTCACATCACCCCCGGATAAACCTTCCATGTCTTGAATTTCATTCATCGGCAAGAAGGTAACTAGCTTCATGCACTTTATCACATCCGCGTCTTCTATGTTTCTCCAGTATTGGAAAAATTCATGAGGAGACGTTTTATTCGGATCCAGCCAAACGGCACCTTTTTGCGATTTGCCCATCTTCTTTCCTTCGCTGGTCAAAAGCAATTTTACCGTGAAACATTCGGCGTCGGGATTTTTTTCCGCTCGGCGAATTAAGTCCGCGCCCGCCAATATATTCGACCATTGATCATTACCGCCCATTTGCAATTTGCAATTGTATTGCCTAAAGAGCTGCAAAAAGTCATAAGCCTGCATAATCATATAATTGAATTCAAAAAACGTTAAACCGCGTTCAAAGCGAGTTCTGTAGGCGTCGGCGGTAAGCATTTTATTTACTGTAAAATGAACGCCATATTCGCGGATAAAATCTACGTAATTTAGTTTAAGAAGCCAATCCGCGTTATCAACCATTATTGCGTTGTCTTTGCCAAAATCCAAGAATTTTGAAAGC
>JAISRJ010000076.1 GCA_031273705.1 Clostridiales bacterium | reverse complement strand
CAGTTTCTATGACACGGTGTTCTATGCGGTAGACGCTGTGTTTGACGCTAAATTGGCTAAGTATAATCTTACAGGTGATTATTCCGCTCCAATTAAAGACTTCTTTAACAGCGCGTCGGATATTAGCCCATATATAACTGTTGGTAGCTCCGCGTTTTACAATAAGTCTGTTACGGTCGGCGACGTAAGAAATTCGGCAGTTTATATTGATTTTAAAGGTTTAACCGCAAGGATAGCAATTTCCTAGTCTGACCGAGGTTATTCGCTTTTAAAGCAGTAAATAAAAACATCCCGCGTGTTGTTTATCATGCGGGATGTTTTTTAGGATCTCGAAATTTTATAAAACTTAGTTGAAATAATATAGTTCCACTTTTGAATCTCCATCAAATTTCAATGTCGAATACGGATTATCCGGATACACAGACATCGTAATCGATATAAGTCCGTCGTCCGCGAAAATTTCCAGCAGTGATACATCGAATATTATTTTTAGTTCAAAATCCTTATAGCTGAAACGTTTGGCAATTGTCTTACCATAAAAATCGTATAATGGATGAAAAACTTTTTTGCCGGATTTAGTCCTGTCAACGATAATTTCACTGTTTGTAACTTCAATACAAATTTCTTCTCCCTCTTCGTTTGAAAAAATAATTTTTTCGTTATCTGCTCCGCGAACGTTTACCCCAAAAGCGTTGCTTTTAAATTTTACTCCGCTATTCACATACAACTCTTTAGTTTTATAAGCCTCTAGTCCAAGTGGAGTCATCGCAACGCGCCACCCCAACGCCGTATTTTTTAATTTAATTTCCGTCGCCAATGTCATCTGTCCGCGATAATCAGTCGCCGGTGTATCGCAGGCATACTTCCAGTTATTTGCCCACCCAATCATTACAGGTTTATCAAGATTTTGAAATGTTACCCCAGCGTAATGATCAGGGCCGCAGTTGAGCCAAAGCGGATCATCGGATCTTTCTGTGTCAACGAAAGTATCGCCGTCGAATTGACCGATAAAATATTGCGTCTTATGTACCTGCTTGCGCTCGTCGTCAACCGGGATAATCATGCTGATGATTAGAACCCATTTTATGCCGCATTCGGTTTTTACAGGAAAACAGTCAGGGCACTCGCATATTCCAAATACACCATTACCGCCAACGACAAAATCACCTGTTTTACTCCATAGCTTAAGATTATCCGAACGATAAAATTTCACGCGGTCATTAGCAGCCAGCACAAGACTCCAGCAGTTATTAATAGGATTCCAAAATGCCTTCGGATCGCGGAAATCCTTCAGACTCGGCTCAGTAATCACGGGATTGCCATAGTACTTCTCAAAATGAATACCATCAAGTGAATAAGCGATGCTTTGAACTTCAGTGCCTGAAACTTCGTGATGATTGGTGAAAATTGCTGCAATGGGCTTATGGCCGTCTTTGCCGAACTCCGAAGTGTTATTCACATCATATACGCAACTGCCCGAAAAAATCATCCCTAATTCATCGGGATACAGTGCCGTAGGTAAGTGCTTCCATTCAATAAAATCTCTTGAAACAGCGTGCCCCCAGTGCATAGGACCCCATGTAAGCCCATCAGGAAAGTATTGATAGAACAGATGATAATTTCCTTCAATATGAACCATCCCATTTGGGTCGTTAATCCATCCGAATGGAGGTGTGAAATGCAGTTTAGGACGATGATCTTGCTCAATCATGTTATTCCTCCCCAAAAAATTAGAGGCTGTCTGCTTATTTCAAGCGACAGCCTCATTTTTTCGCTATAATTAAGTTATTTGGACGCGCGGTCTATCGCTGTCTGATAGATACCTACTAGGTCGTTAACACCAGCCGCGTCCAGTTCGGCAATATAAGAATTCCAGTTATCATCGCTGACGCCGTTTATTACCCAAGTATTAATGTAGCGTTCCACGATATCGGAAATTGTCGGCTGAATTTGAGCCAAACGTGTTACTTCTTCCGTTGCCAAGAGCACCTTCGGAATACTTTCATATTCTTCCATAATAGCGTCTTTGCCATTGGTGCGCTGTCCTTCCAGAAGCTGTACAGCATCAAAAGCATAACCGGCATATTTTTCATAATAATCATTCAAGACAATCATAGATCCGCGTGTAGTAGTAGAGTTTACGCGAGACTTCCCAAAATTCTCGTAATCGGAACCGGATTGCATCGGCTTAAAATGGCCGTTTTCGTCGACCGGAGTACGCAGTATGCCTTCGGCGTCTTTTTCGTAGACATATCCTTCGGCGCCCCAATTGGACTGTATGGAAAGGGCGGGATCGCCCACAAGGTAATCTACAAACTTAGCGACAATATGCGGGAATTTACAATCTACCGTGATACAGGTTGTGGAGGAATCCTGCAGTTCGGAGTAATTATTCTCAAAACCTGTCTTTCCGTTCGGTCCGTCAAGTCGTGGCAGGGCTATATACTCGTCATGCACCGCAGTGTCTTGGATATCCTGATCGGTCCATGTGCCAAAACTTCCGGCTAAAGCGATCGGCTGACGCAGCAATGAATTTCTGTATATCGCGGAATCATCCGCTTCGAAGGAACCGCTCCATATTAATTTTTCGTTGTTGAGCATATTGAAAAATTCAGCGGTTTTGCGGAATGCTTCGTCTTTTGCTGTAAATACTACATTGCCGTCAATCAAACGCAGATGATTGGCATACGCGTTTCCGTCGCAGATCGAGTCGGCGGAACCGAAAGCGCCGGTTATGCGGTAAAACATATTATACGACCCGAAGGTATCTCCCTTAACTTTAAACTGTGTGGCAAGCGGGGTTTCGTCGGCTTGGCTGTTGCCGTTGAGGTCGCCCGCGTCCCGGAAAGCTTTCAGGCAATCAACCCATTCGTCAAGGGTAGTCGGAATTTCTTTGCCTACAGCTTCAAGCCAAACATTATTGATCATCCAGGGGCCTCCGGTCAGTACAAGGCCATACATTTCTTCGATATAAGGAAAGCCGTAGGTATGACCATTGGGAGCTATGATTTCAGACCAATATGTAGGATGATCGTCAAGAATTTTCTTAAGGTTGGGCATATCGTTGTTAATAAAGCCTTCTGTCGGAAGAAAGACTTCTTGGTCGGCGTATTGAACTACAGTATTGCCGCTCTTACCGTCGCCGAAAGACCAGAACACATCCGGTAAACTGTCGCCGGAGGCCAGCATTAGATTAACCTTTTCTGTCATGCCTTCATTTGGAATAGCCTGCCACTCAAATTCAATGCCAGTATCCTCAAACCAGCGTTTAGCCATAGCAAGTTCACCGACGGGTACAACACGCTCCGCCGGGTTGTTGATAAGTGCCGAGATTTTTCCGTATTTGCTTTCAAATTCTGCGGGGTCTTTAATGATGGGCAAACTGCCGTCAAGCGCGATAAGCCCTGCATCGACCGCTTCCTGTTCCTCTTCGGTTAATGAATTCGCGTCTGCATCGTCAATCAATTGCGGATTGCTTTCAGAGCCGGCAGAAGCATTGCCGTTGGAAAACGTACTGCCGGAAGATGCTCCGCCGCAGCCGGAAAGCAAAATAACACATACAAAACCTGCTAATAAATTCTTTTTCATGAAATATCCTCCTTATATTTTAATTAATTAATTAAATTCACGATATCTTTCAAACATCACTGAAACCCCAGCCGCGATAATGGGCTAGAAGCTCTGTAACAGATATAAGTTTAGAATCTTGATAACAGATATAACATATCAACCTTTAACGGCTCCCATTGTAACGCCGGCCGCGAAATACTTTTGCAGGAATGGATATACCGCAAGAAGCGGCGCGGCGGATAATACCACTATGCAATATTTAAGCTGATCTGCGAGTTTTTGCATATCAATAGCAGCGGCACCCGATGAACCCATTTGGTTGGCTTGATTCATTAATACCAGATTACGCAGAACCACTTGCAGAGGCATTTTTGTGTCGTCCTGCAAAAACATCAGCGCGTTGAAAAATTGATTCCACAAGGCTGTCGCATAAAATAGGCACATTACCGCAATAATGGTTTTTGAAAGTGGTATCGCAATTTTAAAGAAAAAGCCAAAATCGCTGCAGCCGTCTATTTTAGACGCTTCCAGCAGTTCGATCGGTATTCCGGACTCGAAAAACGAACGGCATACAATCAGGTTATAAGCGGAAACCGCAACTGGCAGAACCATTGCCCAAATGCTGTTGTAAATCCCAAGACTGCGAATGGTCAAATACAGAGGGATTATGCCGCCGCTAAAAAACATAGTGAACGTGAACAGGAACATCAAGGGCTTGCGTCCGACCAAGTCGCGTCTGGAAAATGCGTAGCCCGCGGGGATAGTAGTAAACAGCGCGACTCCTGTTCCGACCGCAGTGTAAATAACGGTATTTTTATAAGAAGTCCAAAGCGGTTTGTAATTAAAGGCGGTTGCGTAGCCCTTTGCGTAAAACTTTTCTATCCAAAAGAGGGGCTTGCCTGTACTGACGACAGCCGGGTCCGTGAAAGAGGCTAGTATTACATAAAACAGCGGATAAACAATTATGATACAGATGATGATCATCAATATCGCGTTAAAGGTATTAAAAGCACGGTCGCCAACGGAAGCCTTGATTTTAGCGCTTTTCATAAATTAAGCTCCTTTCTTAGAATAGACTGATGTCGCTGGTTTTTTTGGCAACGAGATTAGCGCCGACAAGGATAACAAAGTTCGCAATGGAGTTAAACAAACCAACGG
>JAISRJ010000041.1 GCA_031273705.1 Clostridiales bacterium | reverse complement strand
TGCCGCGGCGATTGCCGCTATTGCGCAGAAGCAATATTTCTGTGCTCGCTACCAATCAGACGTTGAATTATTATGATAAATACGAATTAAATCTAATTTCTCTTGGCGACAGAAATAATTTGGATGAAATAGGCGCTAATTTGTTTGCGGCTTTAAGAGCGGCGGATGAAAACGCGGATTATATTTTTGCGGAAGGGTTTACGGAAGAAGGGGTTGGATCGGCTATTATGAACCGATTACAGAAAGCCTCCGCGGGCATGGTGATTTATATTTGAATATTTTATTCGTTTGTACCGGTAATACCTGCCGCAGTCCAATGGCAGCCGCTATAGCGGCGGACTTAATGCGCGGGCACTCGATTAAATCAGCGGGTGTGGCGGCCTTTGACGGGGAACCCGCCAGCCTTAACGCTGTTGCGTGTATGGAAAAAAACGGTCTGTCACTTTCAAATCATTATGCCAAGACTATAAACGAGGAATCGGCCGATTGGGCTGGTTTGATTCTGACAATGACGGATTCACACAAGCGCAAAGTAGCCGGTTTATTTCCGCGTGTTATTGAGAAACTATTTACTATAACCGAATTTGTCGGCGAGTCGCATGACATTATAGACCCTTATGGTATGGATTTGGAAACCTATGAGCAATGTGCTGATGAACTGCGGCGGCTGATACAGGCTGTTGCGGAAAAACTCTAACTTACATAAAATCGGAGGTGAAAGTCTGTCGCGCGGTTTGCGGCAGCAATTGAATGGCACACGATTGGTTGCTGTACCTTGCTGTGTTTGCTTGTTCTTTTGGAGTGTCTATCGCGGTGACGCCCTATACGAAAACATTGGCTTACAAACTTGGGGCCGTGGATTATCCGCGTAAACGGGGAATGCATGACGCGCCCATACCACGCATAGGCGGTGTGGCTATCGTGCTGGGCTTTTTGGTAGCCGCCGGGGTAGCCGCGATTTTTGTGCCGGAACTGCGCACCAGGCAGTTTATCGGTTTTATGGCCGGGGCGGTTATTATCGCGGCCACCGGAATTGCTGATGATATTAAGAATATAAAACCAGGTCTTAAATTAGCTTTTCAAATAGTCGCCGCACTCGTTGTGGTTTTTAGCGGAACGCGAGTGGACTTTATAAATTTTCCTGTTCCAAGTTTTTATGACTCTCTAAGTGTACCGTTTACTGTAATCTGGATAGTCGGGCTGACCAACGCCGTAAATATTATTGACGGGCTGGATGGACTTGCCGCCGGGGTATCGACAATTGGCGCCATTTGTCTTACTATCCTCTGCATTATGACCGGCAGCGGCATGGCGGTTGTATTCTCCGCCGCGTTAGCCGGTTGCTGCTTAGGATTCTTGCCTCGTAATTTTAATCCCGCCGAAGTCTTGATGGGCGATACGGGCGCGTTGTTCTTAGGATATGTATTGGCTGTTTCCTCTATTATAGGTGTGTTTAAGGGATATGCCATATTGTCTATAGTAGTGGCGTGTTTCGCGCTGGCTCTGCCTATCTTTGACACGCTGTTTGCCATGCTTCGCCGCTTCGTGGCTCATCGACCCATAATGGGCGCGGATCGGGGGCATTTGCATCACCGTCTGATTGATAACGGTTATTCGCATAAGCAAGCGGTATTATTGCTTTATGTATTAAGCGCCGTTACAGCCGTTATCGCAATTGTAATAGCGGTGCAGGATACTCGCGCTATTGTAATTACCGCGATTTGCGTGGCCATTACGCTGACAATGGTTTATGTCTATAGAAAGAGAACCAGTTGATATGCGACATTCTCCCGCCCTATACACTGCCGAGCTAAAGCGCTGAGGCGGGCGGCTTCTGGGCAATCAGGGTTAAATTACTATTTAATTGGGAAAAGCCTTTTTAATCCATAGAGGCTTTTTTTATTTTTGTAAATATAGTTAATACCTCTGTCACTGGTAAGGGTGGCTTTAATTCCGGAGTCTTTAAGGATCTTCTCTGTCTGACTGTTATAGAAACCATAAGGGTACGCAAGCGAATTCGCGTTGCCGCCTATTCTGCTGATGTATGCCGCCAGCGCCCAGGTGTCGTTTCTAATATAAGCGGCGTATCTGTCCTTGGTCATCAAATCGCGGATACTTACCATGTTAAAATTAGGTCTATGTAAATTAAAGGTGTGCAGTTGTATGTCTATCAGACCAGAGTTTAACATCTCTTTGGCTTGACTGTCGGAGAAATGCTCTATCAGCTTTTCACCGGTTATAACATCGGTCTTTCGTCCGACATTACAACCCACGATAAAAATAGTCGCCTTCATTTTAAATTCTTTTAAAATGGGAAAAGCCAGGTTGTAATTACTTATGTAACCATCGTCAAAAGTAATTAATATTGGTTTGTCGGGCAAGTCGGCTCCTTTTTCGCAAAAGGCGATCAAATCGCTAAGAAAAATACTTGTGTAACCTTGCCTTTTGATAGATTCTAAATCTTTATGAAATTGTTCCACGGATGTATTCATAGTATCGGTCGCTTTTGAGTTATCCACAAAATTATGGTACGCCATTATGGGCAATTCATGTCCCAAGAATATGCTTTTGAACGGATCTCGCAGCAGAAGATTAAAAGACGCCGCACAAAGTATTGCCCAAATAAAAAAATGAGTCAACTTAATTTTGAGTTTCATACATCCTCCGGAAATGTTTGAGTGGTGATAGACGCTCTCGCACTTGGATTTAATAGATTAAATAAAAAATTTATTAAAATATGTAAATATTATATTGTTAAATTTATTTATTCATGATATAATTCGTGTGTCACATTAAGAAGGGGTTTGAGAATGATTGTTGATTTTCACGCGCATGTTTATCCCGAAAAGGTAGCTGATAAAGCTCTAACTGGCATAAGTAAGTTTTATATGATTCCTTTGCATCGCGACAGTAAGGGTACCGCTGATAATCTGCGTAGTTTAGGCTTAAACGCAGGTATTGATAAGTTTGTCATACATTCCGTCGCCCAAGTGCCGTCACAAGTTATCAACATTAATGACTTTATCGCTCGTACCGTTAATACTTATCCGGATCATTTCATTGGGTTTGGCACACTTCACCCTGGTTTTGATAATTGCCCGGAAGAGATTCAACGTTTAAAAAATCTTGGTTTGAGGGGCGTTAAAATCCATCCGGATGTCCAACAGTTTGCAATTGATGATGTTCGGATGTTGGATATTTATGCGCGCTTGGAAGGTAATATTCCGGTTTTGATCCACACCGGCGACTATCGGTATGATTATTCGCATCCTAAGCGTTTGGCGCGAGTGCTGGATATGTTCCCCGATTTGGTTGTTATTGCCGCGCATTTTGGTGGATGGTCTATTTGGGATCTGGCTTTGGAGTATTTGGAGCATAGGTTTTGCTACTTGGATATTTCCAGTTCTATTATGTTTTTGGGCAATCGCAGGGCGACGGAGCTTATTCGCGTTTATGGCGCGGAGCGTATTTTGTTCGGTTCCGATTATCCCATGTGGAGCCCCGGCGATGAACTGGAGAGGTTTAACACACTTGATTTGACCGACGATGAAAAAGACATGATTTTGTCGCGTAACGCTTTGCGAATACTTGAAAACGGCTAAAAATCGTAAAGCCTTGCGCTTTTGCGCCGGGATGTTATTGATAAAAAATGACTTGGAGGGTTTATTGATGCTAAGCAAAGAAATCTATGGCAAGCTCAAGCAGACCGACGTGAGCAAGGATCACGAGAAAACCAGGGAAAGAGTTAAGGCTACTTGGTCTACGCTTGACAAAAGGCAAAGGTCGGAAGTATTTAATATTTCCGGTTTAAAAAAAGCTACCTTAGAAAGAACGGGGCGTCTGGGGAATATATCCGCTATTTTAGCTACCGCGCTGTCCGAAGTTTCCCGAATCGATCCTTATTATATTACCGCTAAAAGCGATGAGCAGAGAGAAAATATTTCCGAAAAGCGTATTGAATCTTTCCTTATAGAGTTGGGTTATGAGGATATGTTGATCGCCGCTCAACAGAAGGTTTATCGCCCGATAGACTCGGACGGCGCCCCGGTGACATTAGAGTCTGAGGAAGTCGAGACTAATCCGCTGTTAAAGACCGCCAAAAATCTACTGGAAGAGCTTACAGAGGAACAAAAGGCATCTATGGACTCCATGTCCGAAGAAGAAATGGAATACCTTAATAAGAGTTTGAATCTGCGCGCGCGTTTTAACGAAGACGCAAAGTCTTTGCTTGGATTACTTAAGTTAATTTTAATTAGCTAACGCTTATGGCACTATGTAAAAAAAGGGTCTGTCTTTAATACGACAGCCCCCTTTTTAGTTGAATAATAATTTGAAAAAACGGTAAGATAAAGATATCAAATTTGTACTGGAGGAATATTATGCGTAAATACCCAGAATGCCTTATGGATCCTTCACGCATCGCGCTGGTCATTATCGATCATGAGCCGCAGATGTACTTTGGTGTGGAAAGCCACACCAGAAGCCGCATTATCAATAACGTTACCGCTTTGGCAAAGGCGGCGAAAGTATTTAACGTCCCCTGCATACTCACAACAGTCGAAGCTCAACAATTTTCCGGTATGTTAATTCAAAATGTTCAAAAAGTTTACCCCGATTATACACCTATCGATCGTACTTCCATAAATTGTTGGGAGGATGATAATTTGCGCAAAGCCGTAGAATTTACTAAGCGTAAAGAGATAGTGCTCGCGGGGCTCTGGACAGAAGCCTGCGTACTATTTCCCGCGCTTTCTATGAAGCAGGACGGATATAAGGTGGACGTAGTTGCCGACGCTTGCGGCGGTTGGTCGGCGGAAGCGCATGAAATGGCTATTAAGCGTATGATCCAGGCCGGGGTTATCCCCATGACATGGCAGCAGTGTATGCTGGAATGGCAGCGTGATTGGGGCAACAAGGACACCTATGACGCTGTAATGGGTGTAATTCAGGAACACAGCGGCGCATACGGAATTGGCGTTGAATACGCCAATAGCATGATAACTAATAAGCAGCCGGAAGGTATGCTAACCTACTGAAAGCCAATATCCTTTATCATTTCAGTTATTTTGTAAAACGGCTATACGAACGTAACATCGAAACCAGTTTGCCAAAATTTACAGTACCTGGAACTTTGCCTCCCTTGTCCCCTTTGCCATTATAACCGCCGCTTTCCCGCGGCGGTTGTCTCGTTAATGTGCCAAGTCACTCTGGATGAGCAGTTACCTATCCTTTACAACTCCGCCCCTAGTGTCGGTAAATCATTAATATAAATTATAGTAAAAATAAACCGGTTCGCTGGCGGCGACCCCATGGGCATTAATTGCGACGACTCGGATGTTGTAGCCTGTCGAGGAGCGCAGACCCGTTATGGATACTCCTATTTCAGTATTTGGGTCATAACCTTTAACCGATTGGTCAGACGGGGCGTTGGCTGACACATTCTTTATAGAACCATATGAATCGCCGGTGGCCTCTTCGTTGACTTGTATATCATAGCTTTCGGCACCTCCGACTTTTTTCCATAAAACGTTGGCCAGATCGTTTCCGGCGGCGAAAACTCTTACGTCAATCGGCGCACTCGGAGGAACGCCGGGCGTCGGCACAGGTGTATTCGTGGCTACAGGAATTTTGGTTGCCGTCGGTTTAGGCGTGTTTGTGGGTACAGGAATACCTGTAGCCGTCGGGCGCGGCGACTGGGTTGGCGGTGGCGACAGAGGGGTAGAGGTAGGTCGCGGTATTGGGCTGACAGTCTGCTGCGGCACAGGAGTGTTTGTCAGTTGCTGGGTGCCCGGAGTATTTGTAGAAGCCGGCGGTGACGGAGTGAATGTCGCGTTTGGCTTGTTTGTTGGCTTGGCGGTGGCCGGCTTATTTGTTGGCTTGGCGGTGGCCGGCTTGTTTGTTGGCTTGGCGGTGGCCGGCTTGGCGGTTGGATTGGAGTTAGGCGTATTTGTCGCTGCGCTTGACGAAGCTTTAGGTGTATTTGCCGTGATTGGTCTGTCTGTAACAGCGGATGGATCGGGAGTGTAAGTATCGCCCGGCGCAATGGTCATTTTTTCTGACGGGGTTATAATAATACCCTCGGAATGCGTCGCCTCACCCGGG
>JAISRJ010000267.1 GCA_031273705.1 Clostridiales bacterium | reverse complement strand
TGTAAAACAGCGCCGCGGTTATAGGCAGAAAAAAAAGATATGTCAAAGAATTAAAAAGCAAAATATCGCGTCCTTTACGCTTAATTAGAGACATTATAACGCGAATTTTCCCGATTGTCAGCACTACTTTTTTTGGTTGCGGCGATTTCATTTCGTTTATTTTGTTAAACCGCTGCAGTGCCGCTTGTCGGGACGCCTCACTCCGGGCATTGACACTTTTTAGGTACAGTGTTATATTCAGCACGGGTGAGGCTGAACGCACACCCTAGCGCCGTCCGACGGAAAGCTTGAAAAAGTCTTCTCTCCAAAGGTGTCCTTACTTTCGGATACCGGCACTACAAATTTATCGGGGGGTTCGTATGTCTAACTCAACCACCTTCAAGAATCTGGTATACTCGATAATGGCGGGATACCAAAGCAATACAAATATGGTAAAGATCGACAGCCCGGTTCCTATCAATAAGGCTTCTGTACTTGAGATTGTAAACAAACTTCAATTTCTGGTATTCCCAGGTTATTTCAGCACTATCAATTTAAAAAGTGACACTGTGGAATACTATACCGGCAGTCTGCTGGAAGAATTGGCTCACCACTTGGAAAAGCAAATCTTTCGCGCCTTCTATCTATATGGCGGCAACGAAGATGGTCTTCAGGAACGCTCCGAAAAAATAGCCCTGGAATTTTTGCAAAGGGTACCTGCAGTTCAATCCTTACTTTCAACGGACGTTGACGCGTTTTACGACGGAGATCCCGCCGCTTACAATACGGATGAGATTATTCTGTCATATCCCGGCTTATACGCCCTAATGGTAAACCGATTGGCGCATGAACTTTATATTCTTGGTGTGCCTACTATTCCGCGCATGATGACGGAACACGCCCACAGCCTAACCGGTATAGACATTAACCCCGGCGCGGTAATAGGTCATCATTTCTTTATGGATCACGGCACGGGGATTGTAGTCGGCGAAACGACTATAATCGGTAATTATGTAAAAGTTTACCAAGGCGTCACCTTGGGTGCCCTTTCGACCAGAGGCGGTCAGCAATTGCGTGGTAAAAAACGTCACCCCACCATAGAAGACAATGTAACGATCTATTCGGGGGCTTCTATACTGGGCGGAGACACGATAATCGGCAAGAACGTAACTATCGGCTCCAACGCGTTTATTGTAAAAAGCGTGCCCGAACAAACAAAGGTAAGCATCCGCAGCCCGGAGCTTAGCATTGTCAGCAACGAAAGCAAACACACCCAAGACGCCGACGGAAACTGGTATTATATGATTTAGGCAAACGCCACGCGATTATATTCGCGAGAGTAAGCGTTTGTCAATGAATATACAGTTTTTTTTGGCGCAGTGGCGGAATGCCGCCACTGCGATTATTAATACATGCCCTTGCGGCTTAAACTATGTTATGTTAAAATATTGGCGATTAATGTTCCCCGCGCAAACGCGGGGCTTTGAAAGGGGTTAATAACTATTGGCTCACAGTAAAAAAACTATGGATGGAAACGCCGCCGCCGCGCATGTCTCATACGCGTTCACAGAGGTAGCGGGAATTTATCCCATTACACCGTCTTCACCCATGGCGGAACATGTTGACGAATGGGCGGCCAACGGTAGAAAAAATCTTTTTGGGCAAACGGTTCATGTTGTAGAGATGCAGTCCGAGGCGGGCGCGGCAGGCACTGTCCACGGTTCTCTCGCGGCCGGCGCGCTTACCACCACTTACACGGCGTCACAAGGTTTGCTGCTTATGATTCCAAATATGTACAAAATCGCGGGCGAATTGCTTCCCGGTGTTCTGCATGTCAGCGCGCGCGCGTTGGCAAGTCACGCGCTGTCCATATTTGGTGACCATTCCGATGTTATGGCTTGCCGCCAGACAGGTTTCGCTTTGCTTGCCTCATCTAATGTCCAACAGGTTATGGATCTCGGAGCGGTTGCTCATTTAGCCGCTATAAAAGGCAGAGTTCCGTTTATGCATTTCTTCGATGGGTTCCGCACATCACACGAAATTCAAAAGATTGACGTTTTGGACTACGAAGATCTCTCCAAAATTGTGGACTGGGACGCCATAAAGGCTTTCCGCGACAACGCGCTTAACCCAGAACATCCGGTATTGCGTGGCACAGCCCAAAATCCGGACATCTTCTTCCAAGCCAGAGAATCCTGCAATCCGTTTTACTTAGCTTTACCGGCTGTAGTCGAAAACTACATGAATGAAATAAACAAGCTAACCGGTCGTAACTACAAATTATTTAATTACTACGGCGCGCCTGACGCCGATAGAATTATTATATGTATGGGTTCAGCGTGTGACGCTATTGAGGAAACAATCGACTATCTTAACGCCCAAGGCGAGAAGGTCGGATTGGTTAATGTACATCTCTACCGTCCGTTCTCGGTAGAGCGTTTCTTAGAAACTGTACCGAGGACTGCTCAAAAAATCGCCGTGCTGGATCGCACAAAAGAACCGGGCGCGTTAGGCGAACCCCTTTATCAAGACGTTTGCACGGCCTATTTTGAAAGGGGAGAGCGACCTACCATAGTTGCGGGCCGTTATGGATTGGGTTCTAAGGATGTGACGCCCGCGCAGATTTTCGCGGTTTATGACAATCTTAAATTAGAGACTCCCAAAAATCACTTTACAATCGGCATTGTGGACGACGTGACTAATCTGTCTTTACCTTCAGAGAATCTTGTGGACGTTACGCCCGAAGGCACTATCAGCTGCAAATTCTGGGGATTGGGTTCGGACGGTACTGTTGGCGCGAATAAAAATTCTATCAAGATTATAGGCGACAATACGGATATGTATGCGCAAGCGTATTTTTCTTATGACTCCAAAAAGTCCGGAGGTATTACAACCAGCCATTTAAGGTTTGGTAAAAGTCCCATTCGCTCGTCTTACCTGGTGCAAAACGCGGATTTTGTGGCATGTCATAACTCAACTTATGTAGATAAATACGATTTAGTCTCCGACTTAAAAGACGGCGGAATATTTTTGCTTAACTGCATTTGGAGCGACGATGAACTAAGTTCTAAGCTGCCGGCGGTTATGAAAAACTATATCGCTAAACATAATATTCAATTCTATACAATCAATGGTACGGATATTGCCGCAAAGATTGGTCTGGGCGGTAGAATAAATACTATTTTACAATCGGCTTTCTTTAAATTAGCTAATATTATTCCGATAGACGACGCCGTTAAACATATGAAAAAAGCCATTGTGGATTCCTACGGCAAAAAGGGCGAAAAAATCGTTAATATGAATTACGCGGCTGTAGACGCGGGTGTCGAGCAGGTTAAGAAGGTTAAGTTCCCCGCTGATTGGGCGAATACGACTCAAGACTTTGAAACACACAGCGCCATTGAAGTATTTCCGGAATTTATTAAGAACGTGGCCTACCCAATCAATCATATGCATGGCGACGACTTGCCGGTCAGCGCGTTTTTAGGCCGTGAGGACGGCACGTTTCCACAGGGCACGGCCGCTTATGAAAAACGCGGTACGGCGGTTAGCGTCCCCGAATGGATTATTGAAAACTGCATTCAATGCAACCAATGTTCTTATGTCTGCCCGCACGCGGTTATCAGACCTTTCCTGCTGGATGAAACCGAAAAATCAAACGCTCCGGAACAGTATGAAACTAAAAAAGCCAGAGGCAAGGGCTTAGAGAATTATCAATACCGTGTGCAAGTCAGCGTTTTGGACTGCACAGGCTGCGCGAACTGCGTGCAAGTATGTCCGGCTAAGAACAAGGCGCTTGCCTTGAAGCCCATTGAGAGCCAGGCAAACCAAATTGAAAATTGGAAATACAGTACGGAGAAAGTAGCCAGGAAGCAAAACCCGTTAAATGTAAATACAGTCGTGGGCAGCCAATTCGAGCAGCCGTTGCTTGAATTCTCCGGCGCGTGCGCGGGTTGTGGAGAAACACCTTACGCAAAGCTTATTACTCAATTATACGGGGACAGAATGTATATTGCTAACGCGACGGGATGTTCATCTATCTGGGGCGGTAGCGCGCCTTCCACGCCTTACACCACAAACCATAAGGGGCATGGTCCGGCATGGGCTAACAGTCTGTTCGAGGACAACGCGGAATATGGATTCGGCATGGTCACTGCTGTTCAGCAGCGTCGAGAGAAAATCGCGGATCTTACCGAACAACTTATTGCGCATGACTGGGCGGTTCCCGAGTTAAAAGCCGCTGCGCGGAAATGGCTGGAAACAAAGGACGACGGTAACGCTTCCAAAGAATCGTCCGCTGAGTTCGTAAAACAACTGGAAAGCGGAATAGACGGCGGCGATAAATCCTGCGACTGCGACGCGTGCGGCTTTGCGCGTGAAATTTTAGACGGCAAGGATATGCTGGTTAAAAAATCGGTATGGGTATTCGGCGGCGACGGTTGGGCGTATGATATAGGCTTCGGCGGGTTGGACCATGTGTTGGCGTCGGGCGCGGATGTGAATATCATGGTATTCGACACCGAGGTATATTCAAATACCGGCGGTCAGGCGAGCAAGGCGACCCCGACGGCCGCTGTCGCGCAATTCGCGGCGTCCGGCAAAAAGACGCGCAAAAAAGATCTGGGCATGATCGCGATGAGCTACGGTTATGTTTATGTGGCGCAAGTGGCAATGGGCGCCAATCAGAATCAATTTATAAAGGCTTTGACGGAAGCCGAAAGCTATCCGGGTCCATCGATCATTATAGCGTATGCTCCTTGTATCAATCATGGAATAAACATGAGAAATTCTCAATTGGAAATCAAAAGAGCGGTAGAATCAGGTTACTGGCACATGTATCGGTATAACCCGCAGCTTGAGGAACAAGGGAAGAATCCGTTTATTTTGGATTCAAAAGATCCGACGGCCAGTTTTATAGAATTTATTGAGGGCGAAGTCCGTTACTCTTCATTGAAACGCACCTTCCCGCAAATAGCCGGCGAGCTGTTTGAAGCCGCCGAAGGCGACGCGAAGAGAAGACTGGAAAGCTATAAGAGGCTGGCCGAAGCTAAGTAAAATCGCAGCAACCTTTCCGCCCGCCGGACGGCAGAATCGCAACAGACTTCCGCCCGCCGGACGGCAGAATCGCAACATCCCTTCACAAGGCGCTTATTAGAGTATTGGCGCTATGCAGTTGTCTTATTAATGGCAAGTTATTTCCATTGCGGAATATGCAAACTTGCGCTGTGGTGAAGGGATTTATGCGAAACATGCCGTCCGGCGGGCTTTATTATTAATTCTTCGCCAGCAAACGCAGCCCTTTTAGAAAGTTTCCGTTTATCATGGCTAGCAACCCATTCAAACGGTTGCGAGATAAAGCTCCATTGCTCATCGTGGATAACGAACGTAAAGGCATATCCATAAGCATAGCCGCTATCATTCGAGACATATCGCCCTCATCACCGGCTCCGATTGTTTTAGAGATATTTCTCTTAATAGCCTTGTTCAACTGCTTGCCAATAAAGGTGTTTTTAATATCATCAAGGGTGTTATTGTCCGTAAAAGGCTTGCCGACAGGCGTTTGTATGGGAAGCGGCTTGTTGTATACCGCCTCAAACTGTTTTGTATCCCATTTAGGATCAGTGGATAATTTATAATAAGCAGGCACCTTCTCACGCAATGCCGCATAAGCGGATTCAAACCCGTCACCCTTAACCGATATGGGCTGTTCCAACTTAATATCCCTGCTGGACGCCGCTATTTGAATGGAATACACCCCTCCTTCATGCGCCCAGTGACCGCGAGGCGTGTTGAAATAACTAAAGCTTCGGTTATC
>JAISRJ010000235.1 GCA_031273705.1 Clostridiales bacterium | reverse complement strand
GTATGGTTGTTCGACGACAACAGCAACGACATCTTTCATATCCAATTCCTGGCCTTGGGAAAAAAAGACGCCACCACCCCCAAGGTATACGCCGCCTTAGTAGAACGGTTCTAATATTAAACAAATAAACGTTAAATATGAAAGAAATGGCACAATAAGATTGTCAAATCTCATTAAGTTTCATATTTTTGCATCCGAATTATCTTTTATGTGGTTTATTCAGATGAAATCTGTTGTATACGTAAAATAATGTAACAAAAATATCAAGAAAATAATTTAATTAGAATGAAGTATTATAATTCAGCCGTAAAGGCCTTACTCGCTTTACTAATCGTTGCATTTCTTTTTCATTTCAAGTCGAATGCACAAGTAACGATTGGATCGGGAGATCCCGCTGAGGCAGCCCTTTTGCAAATTAAGGATAAACAAGCTGCTGCAGGCACGAAAGACGCAACTGCAAGTGGCGGACTACTCCTCCCACGGGTGCAGCTTAGCAGCACCGGCGACTTTACCCTCCTCACCTCCCCATCGGAAGATCAGAAAAAAAACCATACAGGGCTTCTGGTGTATAATCTAAAAGAGGATGCAAACCTCCACCTTGAAAAAGGTATCTATCAATGGAATGGCGAAGAATGGAAGATGCTGAGCAAGGTAACAAAAACAGAAGGCGCTACCGTAAGAAAAGTGATCTACCGCGCAACTTCGCCAGACGAGACTCAAATCGTCACACTGGGGATTTTTGAATTTAGGATAGACGCTAAGACCTACCCTCAATTCCGGAGAATACGCGGTACAGGTACTGCATCACACTATTGGCAGGTGAACGAATTTATGGACAACTCTCCTAACGCCGAG
Source organism: Clostridiales bacterium (assembly GCA_031273705.1). GTDB lineage: Bacteria > Bacillota > Clostridia > Lachnospirales > WQUN01 > JAISGK01. The sequence goes on along the minus strand of JAISRJ010000235.1, from coordinate 2,644 downwards.
AATTCCGACTTTAATAGTTCAGGTTATACTTTCGAATTGAAAAAGAAAATAGATCTGTCTGACAATACCTGGACGGATTGCAAAGATGGGATGGGCAATACATCGGGTAATACAGAAAGAAATGAAGTCTGGTTAGCGGATTTGGGGAATGACAATATGTATCATATCCAGTTTATGATTTTAGGCAAGGGTGGGAGCGCCGATACGAAAACGTATCTGATTATCGCCCAGAAGTATTAATTATTTATAATAAGTTGAAAATGAAGCTACATACACAAAGAAAAACCCTGAATATGCTTTGGGCGCTCTTGTTTGCCGCCGGCTTGCAGGCACAGGTCGTTATCGGCTCTTTGGACTCTTCCGAAGAGGCCGCTTTATTGCAAATCAAAGATACTCAAACCACTGTTGCAGGTGGAGTAACGGCCACTACAGGTGGACTGCTGCTCCCCCGCGTAGAATTAAGTCATGCCTCGGATATAAAGGTCATCGATCCCTTAAAGGTGACCGATGAGAAGAAAAAGGAGCTTACCGGCCTTCTGGTGTATAATGTGAATACGACAGGAGAACTGGATGAAGGCATATACGAATGGGACGGCGATGAGTGGAATCAATTGGAAATCGTGTCGGAAACCGCCGGTTCATCCACGAAAAAAGCAGTGGTAAGAGCCTCCACGCTGATAACAAACAATACGCCCACTGTGAGTATGGGAATATTTGAATTCAGAATTTATCCCGCCGGTACGGATTGGACGAAAATGAAACCCCAATACAGACTCACCAAAGATCCCAAAGAAAGTCTCACCTTTTGGCACACTGTCAGCCGGCAATGGGATCATCTAAACCCCGGAACGTCGGTTAATGGGGATTTTGGTAATACCAGCGGATTCAGCTATGATGCCATAAGCAGAGACTTTGCAACAGCCAATTACGGCGGATGGCAAGACTTCCACACTCTCGACTTGCCGAAGGCCGACTTTAGATACGACATCTGGCTGGTTGACCACGTGAGTAACCATACATACAATGTGCAGGTTTTCAGGGCAGACTTCAATCTTTCCACCCCGATCCACGCGTTATTAGTGACAGAATATTAACCCCTAACAAGCAAAAAGTAATGAAAACTATAAGAAAAATAACAGGGATGTTTTTCTGTCTGAGCATCTTATCCCATCTGTCGGCGCAAGTAACCATCGGAATAACCGAAGCCCCCGCCGAGGGCGCATTGTTGCAACTGAGAGACATCGTAAAAGCGGCAACAACCCCCGGAGGCGCAAACGCGAAAAAAGGCTTATTGATGCCCCGTGTCGAATTGGTAGACAATATGACACTTGCCCCCATGTTGCACCCCGGCGCTTCAGACGCTGAAAAGAAAGAACATGCGGGCTTAATCGTTTACAACCTGACCGAAAACGATAAACTGAAAGAAGGGATTATGGTGTGGAACGGAGAGATGTGGAATCTCATTAAAAGCAAAGAAATAAAGAAAGAACTCGATTCGGACATAAAAAAAATACTCTATACCAATGTGGGTGCAATAGAAGGAAACTCCGTATCGCTTGGTTCCATCGAGGCTACGCTACGCAAGGATCTGGCAGTTAATACTCCTTATTATGCCCACCCCTATTTCAGGACAAAGCAGCCTCTCAATACGAGGAATTTCCACTATCAGATAGGGCAATACTGGAATGGGGGTGGATATAGCTACGATGTGAACAATGTGTCTTTTACTTCAAGCAATTATGCATACCAACATCTTGCGAACAATAGTCAGATGGCCCCCGAAGAACGTAACGAAGTCTGGATGTTTGAGGAGGGAAGCGACGATATATATCACATACAGTTCATTACCTTAGGCGAAAATAGTATATCCGCCTCCAATATATTCGCCGTACTTGTTGAACGCTTTTAAGCCTGCGAGCTGCCGATACAGGGCGGCTTACTAACATTTTGTCGGAAATAGCAAAATGTCAGTTTTTGCCTATTGAAAAACCGCTTTTTTGACGGCTAATCGTCCGTTGGCCTCAAAAAACGCCGGAAAAACGAAGATGTAAAAACACAGAATGCGCTTAATTAATGGTTAATTGTTAGTTATTAATTATAAATTGGATGTTTTGATGCCGCTTTGATTGTATCATTGCGGCATTTTTCGCAAATTGATATTTGCGCCGAAGGCCACTTTCTACTCGTAAACGTAAACTTGTAAGTCGTAACTAATGTTATTTTGACGAAAATTAAATTATCCTTTAATCTTATTTGCAAGATATGTGCATCTCTCCGGGGGTTTATGCTAATGTTGCCGGCAAATCATGCTTATGATTTTCCGGCAACACGTACATGATTTTTAAAATCTTCAGCATGAATTTCGTGAAAATATGCAAACAAATTATCAAAAGGCTCTATTTTCTTTATACAAAATAGCAATTTTGGCCGAATTAAATATTCGCAACACTTACACTCTGTATCCAAAAATCGCATTTTAACTATTAAAAGGCCTGCGAATTAATCGTTTTTAGAATCACTACATATTTATTGACAAACAAGAAGCGTATTCGCATTCCATTGAAAACAAGTGCTTTATCGTCCAGTCACCTACACCTGCCTCGTCATTGCTAACCCACAGGGTGAAGTAATTCAGGAAGTGCCC
>JAISRJ010000220.1 GCA_031273705.1 Clostridiales bacterium | reverse complement strand
ACCGCATTAAAACGGCTTTTGCCGCAAATACACATTTTTTCCTGCGAACGTTGGGATAATTATTAATATTGATTATAGTCATCGGCTATATCGAAGTCAAATATCGAAATTTCATATATAGTATAAAAAAAAGCTATAGATGGTGCTTGGGCAAACATGCGAGAAGGCTGTGTAAAATCGAACGGCAACGCCCCTTACGGAAACTGTGATGGCTGCCGCCGCTACCGTTTGGCAGCAGAGTAAGAATATAGGATTCTATAATCCCTTGCGGCGCAATGACTGCGAGGGGGATTTTTTGTCAAGTTTTATGATATAAATTAGTTGTGAAGCCACGTACCCCGGCATAGCCGCATATGTGTTAACTTAAACATCAAAAATGGTGAGCTTAAACGATTTTACCTCCTCCAATGAGGGAGGGGGACCGGATGGCGGCGGAGGGGATGCCCAAATGCGCGAACATCACTCCCTCAGTCACTGCGTGACAGCTCCCTCCCACGGCAAATCTTATCTCACAAGTTTGATCGTGCCATCTTTGCGCGGCGGAACAGACGATTTTGTTTCAATAAACCCTATCGCAGCTGACGAGCAAATGGTGTGTTCACGCGGTATACCTAACTTAAACAAATATTCACGAACGCTGGAGTCATCTCGCAACCAATGCAGTTGATTAATATAGCAACTGCCCAAACCGAGTGACTGCGCCGCTATGAAGATGTTCTCTAAAGCCAATGCACAGTCTGCCATCGCGTTTTCGTAACCCGGTTTGTTAGATGCGATTATCAGCGTCGGGGCATGGTAGTAAAAGTTATAATCGTCACGTTTGGCATGCTCGCTTACAGCAAGTTTTCCAGGGTAATCGTCATCGGGGATATACCGCGCAAAGCCCTCGCGGACAATGGAGTTTAACTTTTCCAATATGTTCTTATTCTGAATTGCAGTAAACAGCCAACTTTGATTATTACTGCCGCTAGGTGCCCAAATTGCCGATTCAAGCAATGCATCAAGCTGTTCGGGTGAGATTTGCTCATCAGTGAACTTGCGCGTACTCCTTCGAGCACGTATCGTGCGCAACACTTCGTTATCCATAGTCTTTAGCACCAAATTAAATACCTCCTCTTTATCAATCAAACGGAATACCCCGCTTCAAAGCCTTCGCGAACAGCATCAATGCCGGGTCCCGGATGAATACAGCTTCCGGCGAAAAACACGGGAATGTCCAAGATTTCCTCGAGATTTTCAAAATCTTTCCGCGGTCGGATTCCTGTAGCCAGAACCACATAGTTAGCTTGCAGCTCGGTTTCACTGCCGCACCACTCAATGACAACATCCCTGTCCGTGATCCTTTTGACTTTCGCATTGACTATCAGGCGGACGCCTTTTTCGCTCAAAGACTCCAACACAAGTCGGCGACGATTGCTTTCCAGATCCTGAGCAAGATGAGGCAGCAACTCAACGACAGTGACGGCACATCCGTCGTGAGACAGTAACTCGGCAGTTTCCAACCCGGTCGCTCCGCCACCGATCAGAACCACACGTTCCTTCACGAGTCCGGGGTTTAGCAACACGTCATCGGACGTAAATACTTGTGGCTGATGAATACCTTCTATCGGCGGAATAGTCGGCTCCGCACCCACAGCAACGATAACAGCGTCAGGATTTAGCGATTTGATATCCGCCAGATCCAACTTTTTGTTCAGAAATATCTGTACTTTTTGATCCATTAGTTGACGTTCTGTCATCAGAATCAAATTTTCAATTTCTCCTTTTTGCGGCGGCTTGCTCCCCAGCAGAAGCTGGCCACCCAGATATCCGTTGCGCTCATACAGGCACACATGATATCCCCGCCGTGCAGCAGTCAACGCAGCCTCCATGCCAGACGGACCGCCGCCGATAACCAGTATATTTTTAGAGCTTTTTGCGTTTCCGGTCGGGAACTCCGCTTCACGACCCACGCGGGGATTACCGAAGCAGGTTATGGTCTCATTTAAATGCAGCTTCGCGTTACAGCCCTGACAGCAGGCGATACAGGGGCGGATGTCCTGCGGGTGGTTTTCTATCACCTTTTGCGGAAAAAACGGGTCGGCAATCAGCGCGCGGCCCAGGTAAATGATATCCGCCAGACCCTTTTGCAGAATGTCCTCTGCAATCTCGGGATTGTTGATACGACCAACCGCGCCGACAGGGATTTTCACTGCGTCTTTTACCGCCTTCGCGTATGGAACCAGCACTCCTCGCGGCATAGACATGGGCTGTACCATTTTTTCCATTGACAGGTGGATGCCTGCCGTTACCTGAATGCCGTCAATGGACGCTTTTTCGAGCATTTTTGCCATTTCCACGGCTTCTGGCAATTCAATGCCCCCCCGAAGACCGTCCTCGGCGCTCAAACGCGCGATGAGGGGGAAATCCGGACCGACTTCCTGCCGAACCGCATCCACAATTCCGAGCGGGAAGCGCATGCGGTTCTCCAGTGAACCGCCGTATTCGTCCGTACGCCGGTTTGTCAGTGGCGAGAGAAAGCTATTCACCAGATAGCCATGCCCGAAGTGCAACATGATGGCATCAAAGCCGCCCTTGACAGCGCGCTCCGCAGCCAGTGCAAAGGCATCAATCAGTGCCGGCATCTCTTCCCGCAAAACAGTTCGCGGCGGGTCAATGACGCCTTGTTGATAAAATGAACCGGAAGCACAAAGCGGCGTCTCGCCTATGATGGAACTCTTGCATTGTGGCCCGCCATGGTGCAACTCACAGCAGACTTTGGAGTCGTGAGCGTGAATCACATCGGTGACTTCCTTGATGCCCGGAATCAGGCTGTCCTTATACAGACCCAGACGGCGAATGCCTCCGCGACCGTTCTGGTTGATGAAACAAGATTCCAGTGTGATCATAGCTACACCGCCACGCGCACGCTCTTCATAATAATCTTTGAGAACCGCAGTAACGGAGCCATCTTCCGCCGCAAGATGCGTGGCCATGGGAGCCATGACCATGCGGTTTTTCAGATGAAGTGAGCCGATTTGGACAGGCGATAAAAGCAACATGACAATTTACCTCCATTCGTTTTAATAGACTCATATAAATGTCTCCGGCAGTATAATTATTTCGTTTGACGCAATAAATTTTTCGTTAATATAGCATTCATGGTTATCATGCCCAATGCAAAGATAATAATCATAGTAAAAGGCAAGTGATATGTTCTGCCGGACCATTTAAACAGCAGATCATATATAATTGGTCCAATCACTGTTGCCGGTACCATATGAAACATCATAAGCGCGGCGTTTTCCGCATAGAATTTTGACCCGAATAACGAATGCGTAACCGCAGATACAAGTGACGCAGTTCCACCATAGGGCAGTCCTATCAGTGGAAGACCTATTAAAATAAAGATGGTCTGTTTTGTAATAGAACATAATAGGAGCATTACGCCGCAAAAGAGCAGAAATATCGCATTTGTAATCATCGCAATATATCGACCTCTTTTGTCAAACAAAAAACCAATCACAATCCTGCCCGCTCCGTTGAACACAGACACAAGAAGCCCAATAACAGCCGGGGCGCCAAAAGAAACCGCAATAACTGACCCGCTGTTGATGATAACTAAACCCGCAGAACATGCAAAAATAGCGTAGGAGAAAAAGAGCCAAAATTCACCGGTTTTAATCATTTGCAATGAAGATAACGGCACTATAGCAGCCTCGATAATCGCATCGTTTTCTTCAATAGGTTTTGTTCCCGCTTCTGATGGGCGCGAAATAACAAACGCGCTTATCAAGATAACGGGTGAAATGGACAATGAAAAATAAAATAAAGTATTACTGACGCCTAAAGCCTCAATTAGTTGCATTGCAAAACTGCCCAGTACCAGACCACCACAGCCAAAGCCAATCAGCATTACTCCGGACGCGATGCCAGCCATATCCGGAAACCATTTTATGGTTGTCCCGATAACTGAATTGTATCCTATCCCTGCTCCGAGGCCGCAAAAAACACCATAGAAGACATACATGAGCATTAAAGCGGTTTTCGAATCACCATTTCTTACTGCCATTGACGCACCATAAAATCCGGCAAACAGCAATAAAGCAGCAACAAGAAGCACGATTTTGAAACCAATTTCAACAACAATCTTGCCACTAATAAATCCGCCAAAACAAAAGCAAATAATGGATATAGTAAAAATCGTTGAAAGTTCAGTATCGACCCAATCCGGGTGGATTATACTCAGGGGTACGCGAAACACTGACCAGGCATAAATTGACCCGAGACATAACATCACCAGCGTACTAACCGCCAAGAATAGGTATCTCTTTTTTAATACCACAAAAATTATGCTCTTTTCTCTGTTAAGTAATTTTATACTGTCCCAAGAGTCCTTGAGGTCTAAATATCATAAATAAAACTAAAATCAGCCCGTATATGATTTGTCTGGCCTGAAAAGCTATGCTCGCCGGTAGACCAACATATCTAACCCCTTCGGAAATTATTCCCAATACCAAAACTCCAACCAATGTTCCTTTGATACTGCCTACTCCGCCTAATACAACCATACTCAAAACAAATATAGATTCATCCGATGTAAAGGCAGTCGGATCCACAAACCTCATATTATAAGCATATATAGTTCCTGCCATACCACAATAAATAGCATAAAACACAAATGTCTTGACTCTGAAAGCTGTTATGTTTTTTCCTAATGCTTCCAGCGCAATATCATCTTCTCGCATACCCTTTAAAGCTCTACCAAACGGGGAAGTGCACACACGATTTGCGACAAATATGCATAGGGCTGTTATAATCAAAATAAGGATAAAAAACAGGAAACGCGAATTCAATACTTGCCCGAAAACAAGCGGGCTAGGTATTCCAGTCAATCCATTCGGGCCTCGTGTTACCTGCATCCAATTCGTCATAATATTTGTAATAATCCAGGTAAATCCCATCGTGGTAATGAAAAAATAGTCTCCTTTTAGCCTCAGCGCCGGCAGCGAAACCAAGACTCCCAATACCGCCGCGAACACTCCGCCGGCGATCAGGATCACAAAAAAGTCGAGTTTATAATGAAGAGCAAAAAGCGCCGTCAGATACCCTCCAATACCAAAAAGAGCAGCGGTAGCGGAAGATACCAGCCCCGAATACCCGACCAGCATGTTAAGACCTAACGCTAGGATCGAATACATGCATAGTTGTATCAATATTGACAGTATTACACTCATCGATATTACCTCCCCAATTTTGAAATCTTGCGCCCAAAGAGTCCCGCAGGTTTAAACATGATTACTAATACCAGCATAATAAATAAAAGAGTATTATCCCATTCGGCTGATATCGCCCAAATGCCGAAATTTTTGATCAGACCAATCAAGTATCCGCCGGCAATGGCAGCACCAAAGTTAGCAGTCCCGCCAACGATAACAGCTATAATCGTCATTAACATGATCGGTACGCCCATAGCCGAATCCACTGCTCGCAGGTCTATACTTACAAGTACCGCCGACAGAGCCGCCAAAGCGGATCCAACCGCTAACGTGATATATCGAATAGCTTTCACTTTCATCCCAAGATTCTCAGCCACTTCCGAATCGTTACCCAACGCTATGATGGACAGTCCGATCATGGACTTCGAAAACAACGCTATAGTGGCAAGAGCAACTACTGTCACTATTACAACCAGCAATTGCGCCATTGTAATCACAGCAGATCCAATGTGATGAATATTATACAAGCTGGTCTCCAGATTCGGGAGAACCAGAACCTTTGTTATGGCACCCCAAGCCGTCGCAATCAAATTTTGAAGCACAATAGAAGCTCCCATGGATGCAATCATATAAACTTGGCCGGAAGAAGCATGTCTCTTCAGCGGTTCATAAATTAAAAAATTGATTATCATACCGAGTATCCCTCCGGCAAGCATCGTGAGAAGCACGGAAGGAATAAGCGGCATCTTAACCAGTGTTATGAGAGAATATGCAACATGTGCGGAAAACGCGTAAACAGATCCATGTGCAAAATGAAAGATTCCCAAAGTTCTATAAATAATCGCAAAGCCCAAGGCGGTTAACGCATAGGCAGAACCCAGGGAAATACCATTGACCAATGTTTGGATTAACATATGAACCATCCTTATCATTCATTAGGAGTACCCATAAAGTGAAAAGCACTCCCGGCAGACGGACGGCCACTGCAGTTACCCGTCTGCCGGTGAAACATTACGTAACAGATTTTAGCTATCTAATTTTGCTCATCGTAGTACAGCCATTTCCCGTCTTGATGTACTTGCATTCTGATGGGTCTACTGACAACGTGCCGATCATTAAACTTTTCAATAACACCGGTGGCGCCTTCATAACCCGGCATATCCATCAATCCTTGCGATATTCCGTCCGCTGTATATCCGTTGCTTCTAATCGCTTCGGCAAACATCATAACAGCATCATATGTCATAGCCGAATCAATAATCGGTTCCGCGCCGTATTTGTCCCGATATGATTTAACAAAATCCTGAACGCTCGCTAAATTCTCTTCCGGATCATAACCCGAAACGGTTATGAGGTGCCCGTTTCCGGCTTTTCCGGTAATTTCATTGAACTGGCCGGACAAAACAGAACTAAAACTCATGGTTTGCGTATCGATGCCCAAATCCCGTGCTTGTTTTATGATACTTGCTATCTCCTGATACTGAGATTCAACAAATATGATATCCGGATTTTCCTGTTTGATTTTTGTCAAAACAGCCCGAAAATCAGTTGTACCGCCATCATGCCCGTCTCGTGATAATATTTTCCCGCCCAGACGCTCAAACTCTTCTGTGACAAATTTGTCATAGGAAATGCCGACGTCAGATTTTACATAAAGCATAGCGGCTGTTCTGGCACCCAACACTTCGTAAGCAAATGTACCCTGATACGTACCGTCACCACTGGTCGGTATGGTAATACTGAAAATACGCGGACCAGCCCCGACAATATCGTTGGTTTTTGCAAGAGTATTAATCATAACTACATCTGCGGCATTTACTTCCGGAACCAAGGCCATAACAACGCTGCTGATTGTCGGTACTATCGCAATTACTTTATTAACATCCACAAGTTTCTTATAAGCCATAATACCGTCTCTTGGCACACCCTTGCTGTCTTCGACAATGACTTCAACCTTGTGGCCGTTAATGCCTCCGCTGTTATTAATCTTTTCTGCGGCCAGCTCCACAGCATTTTTACAGTACTCCCCTGATGAAGCTATCGTACCCGTCATGGGGAATATACAGCCTATTTTATATACCTCTAAAGACGGGTCTATCGTGCCGGCGGATGCTGTAGCCGTGCTGCCACCGCAGACAAACAGGGACAATGCCAGTGTAAGCGCCAATGCCAGTGATAGAATCCTTTTCATGTTCTTTCCTCCTGATAATATTTTTTCTGAATCCTTCTGCATCCTGCAAACTGAGTTTTCTATTTTTTCCCCCTTCCTTTTGCAATTAGTAAGTTAGCTGAAAAATCCTAATAAAAAACACACTATTCTTCGACCAGGTATACTTTTTTCAATTCTTCCGGAGTATTGAATTTTTCAGCCGAGCCTTCGTTCGTTATCTTTCCGACTTTCATCACATAAACTCTGTCTGCTATACGAAGTACTTCTTTTGCGTTTTGTTCCACAATCAATACTGATGTACCCATTTCCTCTACTACATACTTTATTATCCTCATAATTGTTTTTACAACAGTAGGAGCAAGTCCAATGGACGGCTCATCAGAAAATATCAGTTTCGGATCGCAAACGAGACTCATGCCGAACGCCAGTTGTTGTCGTTCGGCGCCGCTCAATGATCGCCCTCGTGAACTTTTTCTGTCTGCCAAAGCCGGAAAAAGCTCATAGACTTGTTTTAATTTTTCTTTTACTCTGTTTTTGTCCTTTACCGTATATCCGCCCATCAAGAGATTTTGCTCTACAGTTAAATCCGGAAAAACATTAGCGCCTTGCGAAACATAAGAAATACCATTCGCACAATTAACTCCGGGGCTACGACCGGTGATATTTCGTCCTCTATAATGGAATTCCCCGGCAGTTGGCTTAATATTTCCGTATAATGCTTTTAACAATGTTGACTTTCCGGTTCCGTTAGGCCCGATAATTGCCACTATTTCATTATCATTTACTGTGATATTGATATCTCGAATAACGGTCTTTTTCCCGTATCCGGCTTCAATCCCTTTTACTTCAACCAACATATTCAGCGTTACCTGCCTTCCCTAACATCATTCGCCGCCAAGATATATACTAAGCACTTGCGGATCATTCATGACATCCTTTGAAAATCCCTCCGCTAATTTAGTTCCTTGATCAAGTACATAAATATAGGACGATACCGCACTGACAACTTCCATATTGTGCTCAATCAGGCAAATCGTTTTTCCTGATGTTGTTAATTTTCGAACTACTTCTAAAATATTATCAATGTGTCGTCCGTCAAGTCCCGATGTCGGCTCATCCAACAACAGAGTATCAGCGCCTGTCGCTAGAAAACGACCCAATGATAACAATTTTTGTTCACCGTATGCCAGGCTTTCCGCAAGATAATTTGTGTATGGCGTCAGTCCGACATAATCAATGATCCCTTCTACTTTTTCTTTTACTGCAGCCCTTTCTTTACGAACTTTAGGCGGTTTGATTAAAGCAGTCATGAATTTTTCTTCGCTCTGATCAGGAATGCCCAAACAAATATTCTCGAAAACGCTTAATTTACCAAACAACCTCAATTCTTGAAAGGTACGGCATATCCCTTTCTTGACAATTTTTATCGGCGCTAATCCTGTTATATCTTCGCCTTTATAAATAATCTGTCCCGAGTCACTTTTTAAAAAGCCGGTTATCACATTGAATATTGTTGTTTTTCCGGCTCCGTTTGATCCAATCAATCCTGTAATCTGACCTTCTTCCAGCGAGAAGGACAGATTGGAAAGTGCACGAACTCCTCCAAAGTTTTTGCTGATATCCTTAACTTCTAATATCTTCACATCAATTCCTCCGTAAATAATGAACGAAACAGTTTTGTAACATCGGTGCGATTTACAAGTTCCACTTGATGGAATGAGGTATTCCCTTCAACAAGTAATCAGGCCCCTGAAATACATAGGCGTTAAAAGGCGACTGCCCTATTTCATGAATCACATCATCGGTGAAAGTTTTGCTCCAAGTTTTGCCCCTGATAATCGGCGTTATCTTATATGGTCGCGCAGTGAATTCCTCGCACATCTTCAATTCAGCGCTAAACATGGAATGCGCGCTCCGGTCGTTACCTTCCCCTGCGGAATCAAGTTCCGCAAAGTTATCAGGACAAATCGTATCGCCGAGACAGAATAATCGTTTCGCTATTTCAACAGCAACTGCCTCATTTAATCCGGCATGTCTGCACAAATAACGCCCCCAGGCCGCGATTGGCTCGTATATGTGCCACTCTGTATAGCCGAGGAGTGGTTGCAAATAATCGTAAATGCCATCATATTCATTATAATTCTGACCGACAATTCGTGCCCCGATGGGAGAATAAGCATTAGTCCCAAAAGTGATGCCGTCAAATGACTTAACAGTTTTGCTGAACTTGTGCACCGACTCTGTAATAGTACGACAACGATAGGCGAAATATCGTTCAAAAATATCATTCTCAGAGAGATCATCCAGAAAACGAATCAGTCCCTGCTCCGAGACCTTCAATAGATTAGCTTTATCCGAAGCCGCCAATGCCCGCTCAAACCTGATTCGCCCATCGGCAATGGCCGCATAAGTCATTCCCGCCAATTCCATTTTTGTCAAATACTTTAAATTCCGGCAACATTCATTAAAAAT